>JALWNS010000263.1 GCA_027083655.1 Bacteroidales bacterium
CCAGTATTTTGTTTTTAAGTTTAATGGGTTTTGCTCAGGACACATTAACCTTGTCTGATACAAGACCGATTTCTACGGCCGTACCATTCCTGTCAATAACACCCGACGCCCGTGCAGGCGCATTAGGTGATATGGGGGCTGCTACTAGCCCAGATATTTATTCTTTATACTGGAACTCTGCAAAATATGCCTTTCTAGATAAAAAATACGCAGCCGCTGTATCATATACCCCTTGGCTAAGGGCTATTGCTTCTGGTATTAATCTTAGCCAACTTGTTGGATTCTACCGCCTAAATGACAACCAAGCTTTTGCAGCATCTATAAGGTATTTCACAGTCGGAACAATTACCCTTACTAGTTCTACAGGCGAAGAGTTAACAGCGATAAATCCTAATGAATTTTCTGTTGATGCTACGTATGCTCTTAAATTGAGTGAAAATTTGTCAGGTTCTATTGGGCTAAGGTTTATTTATTCGAACATTACTGGAGGATTTTCTAGTGGAAGCTTTGACACCCACCCTGGTGTGGCCTTCGCAAGTGACTTAGGCTTCTATTATACTAACGATATAACTATTGGAGGTAAAGACGCATATATTAATGCCGGTATATTCCTTTCGAACCTTGGTTCAAAAATATCATATAGTAGCGCACTTCCTCCAAGCTTCATTCCTTCCAACCTCAGGGTTGGATCTGTAATAGGGTATTCACTTAATGAATATAACAAAATAGCATGGGGTATTGATTTTAACAAACTATTAGTACCTACACCTCCTATACGTGATAACAATGGAAATATAATTGCAGGTACAGATATTGAAAATATGTCTGTTATTTCTGGTATGATTCACTCCCTATATGATGCACCTTTAGGCTTGAAAGAAAAATTGGCAGAAATTACTATTAGTACTGGTGTAGAATATTCCTACAAAGATATGATATATGGCCGTTTTGGCTATTTCTACGAAAACCCTTATAAAGGTAACCGTCAATATCTTACAGCAGGTGTTGGTATAAAATATACTTCTTTCTCATTTGACTTCTCATATCTTATACCTATAGCACAGATCAGTCCTCTAGACGGTACAATCCGTGTATCTTTAGGTGTAACTTTTGGAGCTAAAAAAGCAAAAGTTGAAACACCCGCTACACAATAACTTAAGTCAAATTACCCCAAGCTTTGGTATTTACTACAAAAAAAGGGGAATGCCTTACGGCATTCCCCTTTTTTGTCAAACTTTAATCTTCTTTAGGTGGACGGTTATCATTGCTCCGCGGATGACGTGGACGCCCCTGCCTTGAATGTCCACTAGTGCGACGCCCATCTCCGGACCTATTATGCCTTCTTTGATCGTTTTGAGGGTCATAATCATCTGGTGGGGGCATAAGTGCCTTCATAGACAAACGGACAGTTCCTTCATCCTTATTGTATTCGATTAATTTTACCTTTATTTCGTCACCTACAGAAATATAATCATTAATATCAGTCACATATTTATAATCAATCTGGGATTTATGTAAAAGTCCTGTTATGCCAGGGATAAACTCAACAATTGCCCAGTTTTGATGAATTTCTTTAACAATGCCTGTATAAACTTGCCCAACTTCCGGACGCTGAGAAAAACGCTTAACAAAGTCCACGGCTTTCTTAAAGCCATCTTCATCATTAGCTGTAATAGTTACTATACCTTTGTCTTCTTCTGGTTCTACAACTACGGTAGTATCTGTATCCGCCTGCAATTTCTGAATAACTTTACCACCGGGACCGATTAGCGCTCCAATCATATCTGCAGGTATTTCAAGACGTGCTATCTTCGGAGCATGTGGCTTAAAGTTTTCCCGAGGCTCAGGCATTGTCTCCAACATCTTATCTAAAATATACAAACGTCCTTTCTTTGATTGCTCTAATGCTTTGGCTAATATTTCATAATTTAACCCTTCTATCTTGATATCCATCTGACAAGCAGTCAGGCCATCACGTGTACCTGTCACCTTAAAATCCATATCTCCAAGATGATCTTCATCTCCTAGTATATCAGACAAAACCGCCCAACGACCTGTTTCCTGGTCTGTAACAAGTCCCATAGCAATACCAGAAACAGGCTTCTTTATTTTAATACCTGCATCCATCAATGCTAATGTCCCAGCACAGACTGTAGCCATAGAAGAAGAACCATTGGACTCAAGAATATCTGATACAACACGTATAGTGTAGGGACATTGCTCCTCCGGTGGTATCATTCTCTTTAATGCACGGTGGGCTAAATTGCCATGTCCTATCTCCCTACGGGAAATACCTCTTACAGGACGTGCATCTCCTGTAGCAAACGGTGGGAAATTATAATGTAGAACAAAACGTTCACGACTCTGGATAAGAACCTCGTCAATAACCTGTTCATCAAGCTTCGAACCTAATGTCACTGTTGTCAAAGACATTGTTTCCCCACGGGCAAAAATTGCAGAACCATGGGCTGATGGCAAATAATCCACTTCGCACCAGATAGGACGTATCTCATCTAGCTTACGACCGTCTACTCTAATACCTTCTTCAAGTATCATCTCCCGTATAACATGCTTCATCAAATCATGAAAATAAATATCAACCAACTTAATCTTTAGCTCTTTCTCCTCCTCATCTAGTTCCATCCTATTTTCAACATATTCTACAAGCTCATCTTTTATTTTATTAAACTCCTCTTTGCGTTTATGTTTATCTGCTATGAAGCTCTTTGCAACTTTTTCTATTTTTTCCTTAGCAAAATCACTAACAAACTTTTCAAATTCTGGATCTTGTGGTTCACGGGGATAATCACGTTTTTCTGTTGTGCCTGCTTCTTGTTCGAGCTCTTTCTGTGCCCGGCAAAGTACTTTTATATACTCATGGGCAGTCTTTATTGCCTCGAGCATTTCCTCTTCTGATACCTCGTTCATTTCCCCTTCTACCATAACAATACTATCTTCTGTACCGCCAACCATCAAATCAATATCTGCTCTTTCATTTTCCTCAAAGCTTGGGTTGATAACAAACTTACCATCTATGCGCGAAACACGAACTTCTGCCATTGGCCCATCGAAGGGTATATCTGATACCATAATAGCAGCAGAAGCTGCCAGACCTGCCAATGAATCGGGCATTACTTCTTTGTCTGCAGAAATAAGTTGTACTATAACAAAAGTATCATTGCGATAATCTTTAGGGAAAAGTGGGCGTATAGCACGGTCAACCAACCTTGCTACCAAAATTTCATGTTCAGATGGTTTTCCTTCGCGTTTAAAAAAGCCACCAGGGAAACGCCCATAAGAAGAAAATTTCTCCTGGTATTCTACCTGCAACGGCAGAAAATCAACATCTGGGCGGGGTTCTTGTGCAGAAACTACTGTAGCTAGAAGCATTGTCTTGCCCATGCGCACAACGACAGAACCGTCGGCTTGCTTTGCCAATTTCCCGGTTTCTATTATAACTTCTGGTTTATTCTCAAAAAGTTTTACTTTTTTAATAATTGGTTTGGGAGGGACATAATTATTCATAATAACTTCCTTTTTGTTTTTATTAATAATACGGAGTTAATATAATGCTAAAAGCATGATAATAACAAAATCAAGGCTGCCAGACTGACAGCCTTACTTAATATAAGAATAAAAATTCCCTCTGTTGCCAGAGGGAATTTGTTATTTACGCAGATTCAACTCTTTGATAATTGTACGATAACGCTCAATATCAATATTTTTCAGATAACGTAGCAAGCGTTTGCGCTTACCAACCAATTTGAGCAAAGCTCTCTGTGTACGGTAATCATGCTTGTGCTGCTTAAGATGCTCGTTGAGATGATTAATTCTGTAAGTAAGCAAAGCAATCTGTGATTCTGGAGAACCAGTATCTTTCTCTGATTTACCGTACTTAGCAAAAATTTCTTTCTTCTTTTCAGGTGTTAAGTACATATTACTCGTTATTTTTATTTGTTCCAGAG
>JALWNS010000264.1 GCA_027083655.1 Bacteroidales bacterium
TATTGTAGCAAAAGTTTTCCACATACTTGCACACATACCAGATGAATTTCTCATTGACCCCTGGGGATCAATCTTTTCTTTTGGGTGACTTGCTTTTTATGGTGGATTTATTGTAGGTTTTATAGCAGTAGCTATTTACTTACGTAAATATAATATTAATTTAATCCACATTTTTGATATAGCTGCACCGGTTCTTGCTATAGGCTATGCCGTTGGCCGTATTGGATGCCAGTTGTCAGGAGATGGTTGTTGGGGTATTGTGAACACTGCGCCCAAACCACAGTGGCTTTCATTCTTGCCTGACTGGATGTGGGCTTTTAATTACCCGCATAATGTAATAAATGAAGGGGTTAAAATACCTAATTGCAATGATGTTTTTTGCCATGTTTTACCACAGCCTGTTTTCCCTACTCCTGTGTATGAATCCCTAACAATGTTTATTGTTTTCTTATTTCTTTGGTCCATACGTAAAAAAGTAAAAATACCTGGAACACTTTTCTCTATCTATTTGATATTAGCTGGATTAGAGAGATTTTTCATTGAGTTTATACGAGTTACTCCTCGTTATCATTTTCTAGGCATTGAAGCCACACAGGCACAAATTATCTCTGTGATAATGATTATTCTAGGTATAGCAGGGCTGATATACATAAAACTAAAACCAGAACATGTTTTGCAGCTTGCCAAAACAACGCCAAAAGCCATAAATAGACCCCCGGAAGACGTTCAAGAGATAATTGAAACCACAAAATGATTGCTAACATGAATCTAAAAAACTTATGTGATAATGTTGTACAAATAGCCAGAGAAGCAGGCCAATACATCAAATCACAGCAGAAGACAATCCATAATATAAAAATCGAGGCCAAAGGTGTGCATAATTATGTGACCGAAGTAGATAAAAATTCTGAGCGCTTTATAATATCCGAATTACAAAAACTCATACCAGAAAGTGGTTTTATTGCGGAAGAACAGACAATAACAAGACAATCAGATACATACAATTGGATAGTTGATCCTCTTGATGGTACAACTAATTATATTCATGGCCTCATGCCAGTGGCTGTAAGCATAGCCCTCCGCCATAAAGAACATATTATCATGGGTGTTATCTATGAAATAGGTTCTGACGAAGCATTTTGGGCATACAAAGAAGGAGGTGCTTATCTGGACGGAAATAAAATCCATGTTACCAGGACAGCAAAGCTAGACGATGCCCTTCTGGCAACAGGCTTTCCTTTTTATGACTATAGCAGGCTTGACCGGTATATGGATCTGTTACGTTTTTTTATGCAGACAAGTCATGGATTACGCAGATTGGGCTCTGCTGCTACAGACCTGGCCTATGTTGCATGTGGCAGGTTTGATGGATTTTTCGAATATAGCCTCAGTCCATGGGATGTCGCAGCTGGATCACTTATTGTAGAGGAAGCAGGCGGTAAAGTTGCCGATTTCCAAGGCGGAGAAAACTGGCTCTTTGGTAAAGAAATTATTGCTTCTAACTCTATGATTTTCGACGAATTTGTGCAAGTAGTAAAAAAGGTTATGTATGAATAAGAAAGTAGCAGTAGCTTTACTTAACTGGAATGGAGAGAGAATTCTACCAGAATTTTTACCATCGGTTGTTGAGAATACACCAGATGCAGATATATATATAATTGACAACGCCTCTGATGATAAATCACTAGATTATGTCAAGAAGAATTTTCCAGATATAAAGATAATCAGGCTGGATAAAAACTATGGCTTTGCAGGAGGTTATAATCAAGGGCTTAAAGACATACAAGCCGAGTATTATGTCTTGCTTAACACTGATGTTAAAGTCACACCTGGTTGGATAAACGGGATTATATCATTTATGGAGCAACATCCTGAAATAGCAGCGGTCCAGCCCAAAATTATGTCTTACAGAGAGCCAAATAAATTTGAATATGCTGGTGCAGCCGGCGGTTTCATTGATAAATGGGGCTATCCACTAGCCCGTGGCCGTGTGCTTAATGTTTTAGAAGAAGATAAAGGTCAGTATGACGATATTAGACCGGTTTTTTGGGCAAGTGGTGCTGCCCTGTTTGTCCGTTCACGTGATTTTTTCGAGGCTGGCGGTTTTGACGAAGACTTCTTTGCACACATGGAAGAAATAGACCTTTGTTGGAGGTTGAAAAACATGGGCAAAGAAATATATGTTTACCCTATTGTTAAGGTGTTTCATCTAGGTGGAGGTACACTAGCATATAATAACCCGAGGAAAATTTATTTTAATTTTCGCAATAGCTTGTATATGCTTATAAAAAACTTACCAGCAGGTAAAGCATTCACCATGATTGTATGGCGTATGGTGCTTGATGGGATAGCTGCTTTGAATTTTCTAATAAATGGACCGAGGCAAGGATTCATTGAAGTGCTTAGGGCACACATTCATTTTCATAAAAATCTCAAAACCTTCTTGGCCAAAAGGAGAATACAGAAAAAAAATAATAAATTTGACTATCCAGAGGTTATTCGTAAAAGCATAATCTGGCAATTTTATATTCGAAGAAAACGCTTTTTCTCTGAAATTGTAAAATAAAAATACATGTTATGGAGGGAAAAAAACTTGTTATTATACCGACATACAACGAAAAAGAAAACATCGCAGACATCATAGAAGCTGTGCTGAGCCTGCCGCAAGGTTTTGAAATACTCATAATAGACGACAATTCCCCAGATGGTACGGCAGAAATAGTAAAATCTTTACAGAAAGAAAAATACCCTCAAAGGCTACACTTGATTGAGCGCCCAGGCAAGCTAGGGTTAGGTACGGCGTATATTACAGGTTTTAAATGGGCACTGGATAGGGACTATGAGTATATCTTTGAGATGGATGCAGATTTCTCCCACAATCCAAATGATCTACCCCGCCTGTTGGAAGCATGTCAACAGCAAAAAGCAGACCTGGCCATAGGTTCAAGGTATGTCAATGGCGTTAACGTTATAAATTGGCCTATTGGCAGGATAATCATGTCTTATTATGCTTCTGCTTACGTGCGCACAATTACAGGTATGAAAATCATGGATACCACTGCAGGTTTTAAATGCTATCGCCGCCGGTTATTAGAAGCTTTTGACCTTGATAAAATCCGTTTTAAAGGTTATGCTTTTCAAATAGAAATGAAATTTACTTCCTGGAAGATGGGAGCCAAAATTATTGAGGTTCCAATTGTCTTTACTGACAGGCAAAAAGGCCATTCTAAAATGAGTGGAGGAATATTTAATGAAGCTTTTTGGGGTGTATTATCGATGAAATTAAGAAGTTGGTTTAAAAAGTATCCTAAACTACATAATTAATTTTGATTTTTTTCTAACTTTGTTATAGAAAATTTAATTTAATACCCCAATGAGGCCAAGACAATACTTAACAATCTTTTTAACCATTTTGTTAGCTCTGGCACTATTAAGCTCATGCAAAAAGGAAAAGAAAGAAAAGGCCAAGCCTGAGACACAGATTATTACAAACGGAGAAAATCCAGAATTGAAAGTATTTCCTGTACCTACTCCTTATGAGATTACAGACATAATAACCAAAGCAGGGGTGCCTTTTGACCCTGACCTGCTTAATCCTACTGATAATGCAAAAAAATATCTTACCACTAAAGCCCAAGCACTGAACATTGGTGTTTATGGTACAGATTTGAGTTATGCCAATGTTTTCAATAATGGCCTTCTAGTACGAGAATATTTTGATATCATAAAATCACTGTCAGATGAATTAGGATTGTCATTACTTTTTAGCGATGATTTTCTCCAGAGGATTGATAATAATATCAACAATGCAGATTCGTTGTATAAAATAGCAACAGAGTCGTATTACAAAACATACTCATACCTGGTTGACAGGGGAAAAAGCGATGTGGCATCTGTGATACTAACAGGATCATTTATTGAAGCCCTTTATCTAGCACTAAACTCTGCAGAAAATGT
>JALWNS010000265.1 GCA_027083655.1 Bacteroidales bacterium
TTTTTCAATTAGATGCTGTTCAAGATTTTTTATGTAATGAAGCGGAACAAAGTAATAATTCCGGACCTCAGAAGAATTAAGGTTTATTTGAGGTTGTTTGTTGATCCAACCTACAAAAGGTTGTACAATAAAATTGCTAACAGGGATATATATGGAACTTAAACGCCCCAGGATTTCAATTTTATTTTTTATACCCAATTCTTCGGATGTTTCGCGGATAGCGGTTTTCTGTAAACTTATATCATACCATTCCTTATGTCCTCCAGGTAAACCTATCTGGCCACTATGCGGGCTACCATCTTCACTCCTTTCTTCGAGGATAGTATACAATTGCCCATTGTCTCCGGGAAAAACTAGGACTAAGACAGCGCTCTTCTGTGGTTTGCTGCCATGCTTGTAATTATGTGGTATGTTTACTTCCAAGTCTTTAAGTAAGCGTGAGTATAATATCCGGTTTCTACGTAAGGATTGTTTGATTTTGCGTTTTTCTTTGATTAGGTCTTCTTTCATAGACTCGTTTTTCTGGTTAATCTATAAAAAATTTCACAAAGTTTAGACCATACAACAATTTTTTATGTTTTACGTTTCTTTTTTTTCGCGGCGGGAAATAATACATTATTGAGAATAAGCCTGTAACCAGGCGAATGAGGATGTAGGTCAAGGTTAGTTGGAGGATCTCCTACTAAGTGCTGGTAATCTTCTGGGTCATGGCCTCCGTAGAAAGTCCACATACCTTTGCCCAAAGTACCATGAATGTATCTAGCTTCGTGGCCTGCTTTGAATTCCCCCATGATTAAAACACCAGGCTTTATCTTGTCTTCATTAAAAGCAGTAGTCTGTCCCATAAAACCATGAATAACACGTGTGTGATTCTGGCATAGCATTGTTGGAACTGGATCCCATTTTGCGGAGAAGTCAAATAATGTAAAGTAATCCTCATTTTGTTGTACACGCCGGGTATTTGTTACATCAATATCTGAAAACTCGTAGACATAAGGATCTAGTATTACTTTGAAATCTGTAAAAGCCAGAGTTTGTGAATAATCTAATTTTTGGTTAGCCTGTGGATCAGCTGGATCACCATCGAACATTGCAGGGCAGATGTCGGTGTTTTGGGCGGCTAAAGCAATATCATATGTATCAGTTGCAGAGCACATTGCAAATAGAAACCCACCATTCTGTACATATTCTTTAATAGCTTTGGCTACTGCGAGTTTTAGCTGCGAGACTTTCTGGAAACCAAGTCTGTGGGCCTCTTCCTCTGCTTTAGCTACTTGGTTACGGTACCATTGGGTGTTGTGGTAAGCTGCCCAGAATTTTCCGTATTGTCCAGTAAAATCCTCATGGTGTAGATGCAACCATTGATATTTTGACAAATCCCCTCTTAGGACTTCTTCATCATATATCCTGTCATACGGTATTTCGGCATAAGTTAGTACTAGCATTACTGCATCGTCCCATGGTTGGTAAGTGTCAGGTGCATAAACCGCTATTTTGGGGGCTTTCTCGAGTTTTACTTTGTCCATGTTTATGTCTGGCCGTGCTATATAATTGAAAATAGCTTGTTTCTGTGCATCCGAGATAAGTTCGAAGCTAACACCACGTATAATACATATATTTTCTAGCTCCTGGTTGTCTTGCATAATAAAGCTTCCCCCACGGTAATTTAATAGCCAATATGCTTCTATACCATTCTCCAAAGCCCAGATGTTACACCATAAGCCTTGAGATGGTTGGCCTGTTTGTCGTCCATGGGTATGAGTAGCCATGTAGCAAATAGTCTGAAAGACAGGGAGATGATGACTAAAATGAAGGCAAAACGTTTCATGTCTTAAATTTTTTGTTAACCAATAATACTTTAAAGTTGTGTAAAAAAATTTTTATTTTAGCTAAAAAAACAAACATAAAGTTATGGCACAGACAATTATTGAAAAAATTTTAGCCTCACATTCCAAATATGATGAGGTAAAACCAGGACAAATTGTCGAAATCACAATTGATACACGAGTTGCTAGAGATTTTGGTGGTCCCAATGTGGTCAAGCACATCGAAGATAATGGTTTGCCTATTGACGATCCACAGAAGACCTTTTTTACTTTTGATACAAATCCCACGGGTTCGGATCCTAAGTATGCTACCAACCAACACATTTGTAGAAAGTTTGCCCGCAAGCATGGTATCAAGGTTTTTGATATTAACAATGGTATTGGTACCCATACTTTAATAGAGCTTGGTTTAGTATGGCCTGGAGCTACTGCAGTTTCTACGGACTCGCATGCAAATATTTTGGGAGCAGTCGCTGCTTTTGGCCAGGGTATGGGTGATAAGGATATTGCAGCTATATGGGCTTATGGAAAGACATGGTTTAAAGTACCAGAGACAGTCAAGATTGTTCTCAATGGAAAAAGACCAGAGAACATAACTGCAAAAGATATTGTGCTTAATTTGCTTGATCGTTTTGGCGCTAATTCACTTTTGGGTAAAACAATTGAAATATATGGAGAAGAAGTTGATAAGTTTACCCTGGATGAGCGTATTACCATTGCTTCGATGGCTACAGAGATGGGGGCTATTATTCTATTCTTTGAGCCCAATGAAGAGATATATAGTCATTTTGAGATGAGGCTAGGACGCAAGATTGATAGAATTTTTGCCGATCCTGGTGCAAAGTATTCAGAGGTTTATGAATTGGATTTCAGTAAGTTCAAGCAGATGGTTTCCCTACCAGGCAAACCTCATGCCACCGTTAGCATACTTGATGTTAAACGGAAAAAAATAGATTCTGCTTTTATAGGAAGTTGTACCAATGGCCGTATAGAGGATTTAAGGGCAGTAGCTAAGATCCTAAAGGGACGCAAGGTTGCTCCGGGAGTTGTACTAAAAATAGTACCATCTACGGATAGAGTGTGGCAGCAAGCCCTGGATGAGGGGCTTATAAAGATTTTTAAAGAAGCTGGAGCTTTAGTGTCTAATCCAGGATGTGCAGGATGTGCTGCAGGCCAGGTGGGTATGAACGGTCCAGGTGAGGTGACTATAAGCACAGGAAACCGTAACTTTCCTGGGAAACAGGGTAAGGGAGATGTGTATCTTGCTTCTCCTGTAGTAGTGGCTGCTTCTGCAGTAGCAGGCTATATAACAACAGTGGATGATATACCTTCTGAACCTGTCTTGCCCACAGCACAGGATGAAGAAGAAAAAGAACTCCGTGCACAAGAACATAAGGAACGTAATGAGCGTATCGAAAAAGAAAAACCAACTGAAATCGAGGGCCGGGTTTGGTTGATTATGCGCGATAATATTGACACAGATATGATTTACCACAACAAATATTTGCCAATTACAGATATAAATGAGATGGGACAGTATATATTTGATAATCTAGAAGGTTATGAGGACTTTGCAAAGAAAGTACAGAAGAATGATATAATTGTTACTGGTAAAAACTTCGGTAGTGGTAGCTCACGGCAACATGCTGTAGACGGATTTTTGGCTTTGGGTATAGGGGCTATTCTTGCGCAATCCTTTGGTGCTATTTATGAACGTAATGCAATTAATTCTGCATTGCCTATTCTAACTTATGATCCAAAGATACTTGATGAATTGGAGCTCAAAGATGGGGACCGGATTAAAGTAAACTTTATTACAGGGGAAATAGAGAATTTGCGAAATGGCAAAAAATCCAAAGTTAATCCTTTCTCAGAAATACAGCTAGAAATCTATAAAAATGGTGGTTTGTTCTAATAAACAAAATATAATTACTATGAGACGTTTTTTATTTGCATTCATTCTTTTTGTGCCTTTTTTACCGTTTGCCCAGGTGAATTTGTGGGTTAATCAAATACCAGATACTTTATACACAAACCGGGAATATTCTGTCAAGCTCAATATCAGTACTTCCAGTGATTTTTCGTCATTGATGATAAGTATATCTAAGTTAGATGCACTCAATTATAC
>JALWNS010000266.1 GCA_027083655.1 Bacteroidales bacterium
CTGCAGTGCCATACCTTAGAGACATCGATATTATTAACTTCTTCCATGACAAGGCAGAATCCATGGATACCCAGAAAAACATTGCAGCTTTTTACAACGAAGTCGCTTCACTAGTTGAGCCTTATAAAAAACAAGGCATCCCTGCAATTGCTACCGGACACCTATTCGTAAGCGATAGCGCAAATAACGGACAAGATCATGCCGACTACACACTTGGAGGTTTGATAGACGTTAAAAGTAGTTTGCTCCCTGGCATATTTGATTATTACGCCTTCGGTCATGTTCATAGACCATGGAGACAAAAACAAAAAAACGTCTTTTACTCTGGTAACCCATTCTTCATGGGGCTCAATGATATAAAAGCCGGCATAAAAAAAGGGGTCAATATCATTGATACACAGAACATAACAAACATTAAACGGATTAATACACCAACATGGCGGCATATGGTCCTTTTCGAAGGTTCTTTTGATTACGTCTGTGACCAGGTAAAAAATTTCGAAAATACAGGCATATTAGCTCCTGCTTATGGTTTTGCTAAAATTAATGATTATCCGAATAATGTACCGGTTGATCAACTATACGACCATCTCGTTAAACTCAACAAAGATAATATTCATATTATAAAAGCCGTTTTCCCTCCAAAGCATTCCGGCAAAAATATCAATAATCAGGACCTTTCTTCGTTAAAAGAATATAGTCCGCGTGAAATTCTGGAGTTCCATCTCCACAGATTTGGCTATAACAATGACTTTAAAAAACAAATTTTAGCTACTTTTGATGAATTAATGACTATTTACAAACAAAATCAAGGACAAGGCTGAAACTTTGGTTAACAAATTGCATGTTTCTTTTTAAGGGAGCATAGTACCTGGTATGACTCTAAAAATCAGATATATACTACTGGCAATTATTTTACCTTTTTCTATCAAAGGCCAGTATTCATACCAGTGGACTAAGTTTTTTGGGAGCGATACACTGCTCGAAGCTACGTCCATTGGCTATACTACATCTGGTGATATTATAATAGCTGGTATCATACGTAATAACGGCACCCATACCCTTATACAAAAAATAACGCAGCAAGGGGAAATACTTTGGACTAAATCAATCTCACACCACAAAACTGCAGTTCCATCAAAAATAATTGTTATGCCAGATTCGTCAATTATAATTGCAGGATACATGTTAGATTGGGAGGAAAACAATGAAAATGTTTGGCTTGCTAAGCTCGATAGCAATGGTACACTTTTATGGGAACGTTTTTTTTTCCAATTCGGTTATAGCTATGCCACAGATATAAAACCTACCCCTGATAACGGCTTTGTAATCTCGGCTAATAAATTCAATCCTACTGACAATTCGTTTGACTGGCTTATTCTCAAAACCAATTCATTGGGTCTGCTCAAATGGTACAAAACATCTGGTACTCCTTACAACGATAATATTAATGCCCTTGCCGTACTACCCAACAACACATATGCAGTAGCAGGATATGTCAGTGTTAATAATGGCGCACAGAAAATTATGGCAATATCAATATACGATAGCCTTGGACAGGAGATTTCATACAACGAGTTCAAAAACCTTGGCTTTTCTGAAGCAATGGATATAACTGCTACTAGAGATACAAGCTTAATTATCACTGGCTATACAATAGACTCTTTGTACAAACACGATATTGTCGTGATAAAACTTAATAAACAGGCTGATACTTTGTGGCAGAAAACCTTTAAAATGCCTTTCCGACAAATTCCATTCTCTATTATTGAAGCATATGATAACACATACGTGCTTGCATATAACCTTCTAACAGGAGAAATACCCTACTCTGACATTGGTATTTTACAGCTTGACCCCAATGGCAACATAATCTTTAGCCGCTTAATCAGAAGATCAAGTGATGATTTCATCGCACAACTAGTAGAACAACCAGACAATAGCTTAGCCCTGTTGGCAACTAACTTTGTTATAGGCCAAGGTTGGGTAATATCACTTTCCAAATGGAATAGTTTGCTAACTAGCGACATGTGGTTCATGTTCCCCAGAAAAAAAGTCATTGCCATAAACCAAAACCACATCAACATAAAAGCCTGCATAAAAAGTTATATGAAACCCTCGCAGGTTGTCGTCTACCATAATAACTCTATAGTCGATACAATTACAAACTTTACACTATTGCAAAACCGGCACTGTCCATTTGCAATGAATATTGATATAAAACTTAGTCTGGGTATAAATGTCATCAAATTTGAAACTACCGATTACAAAGGCTTCAAATTTATTCGCAAACGTGTGATTATATATATACCTTTGCCTAATAAAACATGGTAAAACCTGACCTTATGAAAGCAAAATCAAAATGGCTTTTCATATTTTTACTTGTTCCCCTGCTTATGGCACTTACACAATCTCCTTATTATAAACCTCAAACAGTTGTACCTGATAAAATAAACCCTCCATACTTACAAATAAAAGACAACTGGGCACGCCAGGTTTTGGATACTATGACACTGGACGAAAAAATAGGGCAATTATTTATCTATCAGGTTTATCCAGGGTCAGATCAAAGTGTCAACCAGGTCAGGCAATATATAAAACAATATCACCTTGGAGGCGTTATTTTTTTCCGCGGAAGTGCTAGCCAAATAGCCAAACTCTCCCGCCAATTCCAGAGCCTCTCACCCAATATACCTCTTTTCCTTTCAATAGATGCAGAATGGGGCGTTAATATGCGCATACCAGGCACTGTAAAATTTCCTTATGAAATGACCCTTGGTGCCATCAGTAATAACAATCTCATTGCTGAAATGGGGCATGAAATAGCCCGGCAACTACATTTACTTGGTCTGAACATGAATTTCGCTCCTGTTGTTGATGTTAATATAAATCCACGTAATCCAGTTATTGGTGTCCGTTCATTCGGCCAGGACCCTGTTAATGTTGCCGCCAAAGGCTTTGCATATACGAGTGGCCTGCAAGATTCTACAATCATTGCTTTTGCCAAGCATTTCCCGGGCCATGGCGACACAGATAAGGATTCCCACAAAACATTGCCAGTTATTAATCATCATTTCACCCGCCTGTGGCAGGTTGAGCTCTATCCTTACCGGCAGCTCATTCCAGCAGGATTGGGCGGTATAATGATAGCCCATTTATACATACCCGCAATAGAAGATGCTCCTAACACACCAACTACACTTTCCCGCAATGTTATAACAAAATTATTACGAGACTCCCTCCACTTTAATGGACTGGTAATCACTGATGCAATGAACATGCAAGGAGTAATGAAATACTACGGAACTGGTGAAGCAGAAATACGTGCCCTCCTTGCAGGTAATGACATACTTCTAATGCCACAGGACCTGCCCAAGGCATATAATGCAATAAAACAAGCTGTTATTTCTGGTGAAGTACCAATGGAAGTTATAGATAGTGCTGTTATCAAAATACTGAGAGCTAAACAATGGTTAAAAACAAAACCCCAGGTAGCGGTTGAAACAGAGAAGGTTATAGACCATATCAATTCACCACAAGCCAAATTCCTAAGCCTTAAACTTTATGAAAATGCAATAACGCTTGTTAAGGACATTGATTCCCAAATTCCATTAAGAAAAATAGAGAATAAAAAAATAGCAGTTGTATCGTTAGGTGCGCAAAATAATAACGTGTTCCAGAAGTACTTGCAGAAATATGCACGTGTAGATGCTTATTCCCTACCCAATAATGCACGATACGAAGAATACCAGCAATTACGGGAACACGTTAAGAACTATGACATTGTCATTGTCTCCATTCATGCTACTAATAGTTTTCATCCTCCTCTTTATGGTGTTAGCGAAAATGCCATCTGGTTTGTTGCACGGTTGGCAAACGAAACAAATGTAATACTGGATGTCTTTGCTCCTCCATACATTCTAAACATGTTCAAAAACCTATCTAAGGTTAAAACTATAATAGTCTCATACGAAAATGTGCCATACGCACAGCAAGCTTCTGCAGAAATAATTTTTGGTGGTATTCCCGCACGAGGCAAATTGCCTGTAGCTGCTGCAGGCTTCAAAGTAGGTACTGGCATCCACACTAAAAGAATAAGACTGAAATATTCTTCTCCTATAGAACTGGGCATTAATCCCGGTGACCTCAAGGTAGTTGACTCAATAATTTATGCAGCTATAGACAGTGGTGCCTTCCCTGGTTGCCAGGTTCTGGCTATCAAAGATACTGTTGTATTCTTTCAAAAAACTTATGGATATCTAACTTATTCCCGCTCACAACCCGTTAGAGAAAATACCCTGTACGATATAGCCTCTCTTACAAAGACAACAGCCACAACCTTGGCTCTAATGAAGCTTTATGATCAAGGTAAATTTGATATTAACCAGAAACTAGGTTATTATCTCCCTGAATTAGATACAACGGACAAAGCAGACCTGAGAATTATAGACATTCTTACGCATCAAGCACGGCTAAAATCTTGGATACCTTTCTATCTGCACACATATATAAAAGGAACAAAGCAGCTCGACCCTCGTTATTTTTCTTCCAGTAAGGACACATTGCACAATTTACAAGTCGCAAATAATATGTACATTATAAACTCTATCAAGGATACAATATTCAAAGAGATCGCCCAATCCAAGCTTCGTAAACGTAAACGTTACCTATACAGTGATTTGGGATTTATTCTTTTCCGTGATTTGATCGAAAGACAAACAGGCACTGCATTTGACAAGTATGTCGAAACAAATTTTTACAGGCCTCTCGGCGCTTGGCATACATTGTTTAACCCTTTACGTTATTTCCCAAAAACACAAATAGCACCAACAGAAAAAGATACTTATTTCCGCCACCAATTGGTACAAGGATATGTCCACGACTATGCTGCGGCTATGTTAGGTGGTGTCAGCGGTCATGCTGGTTTGTTCTCTACGGCTAATGACCTGGGCATCATTTATCAGATGCTATTACAAAAAGGCTATTATGCAGACCGCCAATACATAAGCCCAAACACAATAACATTGTTCACGACAAAGCCTTTCCGCAGAACTAACCGGCGGGCGCTGGGTTTTGATAGTACAGACGGCGAGGAAGATAATATTTATGCACCATCGGCATCAGACAAAAGCTACGGACATACTGGCTTTACTGGATGTATGGTTTGGGTAGATCCGGAATATAATTTTATTTTTGTTTTTTTGTCAAACAGAATTTATCCTGACATTAAAAATCCAAGAATTAACAAACTCCATGTACGTAGAAATGTACATGAAGCATTTTACCAGGCTATAAAAAAGGCGGAAACTAACCAGAACTTGATTTCTAAATGAGACAAAGTTTTTTTTACATACTCATAATCTTTTTTACACTATCTAGTTGCAAAAAAGAACAACCATACAACAGAGTAGAACTTGCTTTCTCTACTGATACTATATTTTTTGATACGGTCTTTACACAGGTGGGATCGGCAACCAGGATGCTAAAAGTATATAACCAAACTAACCAGGATATTATAATTGACCGCATCTACCTTGCCGGAGGAAGTGGTTCGGATTTCCGGCTAAATATCAATGGTGTGCCCACTAATGAAGCGAAAAATGTTTTCCTCCCTGCCCATGATAGTATATACATCTTTGCCGAAGTCACGATTCATCCTAATAAAGGTTATCTGTTGAGGGAAGATTCCGTGATTTTTATACAAGCAGATAAAATACAGTCTATCAATCTTATAGCTATAGGTTGGGAGGTCTTCTTGATAAAAAAACTGATAATCACTTCCGATACATTGTGGAGTAGCGACAGGCCTATTTTGATTTGGGATTATGTAGCTATTGACCGCAACGCAACCCTTGCTATTACAGAGGGGACAAAGGTCTTCTTGCACCGCTTTGCCGGTATTCATGTCTTTGGTAGCCTCAGGGTCCAAGGTGCTCCTGACAGTTTAATAACTTTTACGTCTGACCGCTTAGAAGATGATTATCAAGACATCCCAGGACAATGGGGAGGTATAGTGTTATACCCAACGGCTCATGATAATAATTTTTCTTGGTGCCAGATAAAAAATAGTATTGTTGGAATTTCTGTGGACTCTGTGCTGGATACTGTTGTTATAGACCATAGCCAGATAATACACCAGAGCTACGCTAATATTTTTGCTAATAACACTAATGTCAATGTTTACTCCTCATTACTAGCAGATGCGGGTTGGTACAACTTTGCTGCCATAAACGGAGGAAGGTATAAAATCCTGGGGTCTACAGTGGCTAATTATTATACATGGGGCACGATCCGGACAACACCTGCAGTGGCCATAACTAATTATTACATACAGAATAACCAGCCTATTTACGTAGCCCCTGCCGACATAACCATCATTAACACAATCATTTACGGCTCTCTTGACAACGAGCTCATACTCTCACCCGCCGAGCCATGGCAAAATTTCACTTATACTATTAGCCATTGCCTGATTAAAACAGACCAGACTTACCAGACCACTGCCTCAATAATTAACCAGAATCCGTTATTCTCAAACATCAGCGGGTTTGACTTTTCTCTTAGCTCAGAGTCTCCTGCACGAGACAAAGCAGACATAGATATAATTAACTCACTTCCGGCCATGCTCCGCTTTGATATAAATCAGGCAGACCGCCTGGCCGACGGTCTGCCTGACATTGGAGCCTTTGAGTGGCAACAGCAGTAACTTATGTAATTGCTTTCCCAGGGCAAGGTGCCTTCGGCACGCTTGCTCTGGGTATGCATCTATTCTGGCTTTGTGTGTCTCACTCCGCACATTGCAAAAGACATAAAACTTAGAAGGTTATACGGTAAACAAGTTTAGCCACAGTAGCAGTGGTGTATGGCTTTAATAATTCGACCTGATGGATTGGCTCGTCATAGCCTGTAGTCAAAACAAAGTAAAAGTCCGATCCTACTTTGGGTATCCAGTGGAGACGTATGTTGTAAATCATTACATTTTCCAAGCTGTTAAACTGTACAAAAGCCGAAACATTAAGCTTTGTCGTAAAAGCTAGATTTAAATAAGTAGCCAGCTCGTGTGTTTTCACTGTTCCTTGTGGGAGAATGACCTTATTGAAAGTATATTCCTCTCTCAGATTAAGATTTTTGTTAATATTCCATCCGCCGACCAGCTCTATTGTATGTATCCGTCCTGTATAGAAACCTCCCCAGTTGTATAAGAAGAAAAACCATAGCCTACGTCCCTGGAATGACTCAAGCTGGATTTCATATTTGTACATCCAGTACCTACCCACAGGTATAACCACCGAATCTGTCAGAGCAAATGGTTCATCCAGACGGTCAAAGTTATGCTGGAGGTTAAACTCAAACCTGTCCCCTGTTTTAAACACAGCTCCAAGGGGGCGGGTTTCATTATAAAAGCTCTCCAGCTCTCCTGTTGTATGAGTTCGGTACATAGTAAATCCCCAGGGCTTTAGTAATAACCTTTTTACTCCTAATTTTTTGAATACACGGGGGGAGAGACGGAAATACCAACTGTAAGCATCATAATTTGTCCGGTACAAAAAGCCTAATTGTGGATCAAAATTCCTCTCTATAACATTTATACCCATATAATTGTCAATCAAATCATTAGGATAATCAAGATAAATACGCCATGCCAAGGCCTGTTCCTGTGGTTGAAAATCCTCAAAACTTGAAGCTATCTTAGCACCTATTGTTAAATTCTTGTTTCTAAGAAACTCAGAAGTACGATACTCTGCATCCAATCCTATTACCTGGTTTGACCCATGTGCATTTATCTTGTTAGTCACTATACCCCCTACATACGATTGTTTCCCTATCTCCTGTTTGTATCTAAAAACCAGGTTATTTGTCGAAGGAATTGTATCTATAGGAGCTTCTTGCATGTTTAAGAAGCCTATTTCTGATCTTCCTACTTTGCCAAAAAGACGTGCTCCTGCCCAAATAGGCACCTGCTTACCATTCTCAATCCCTATTTCACGTGTGTAAAAAACCTCTGTTCTATAGCCTAAATAAAATTGAAAATAATTGCTTCCTTCGAGGAAAAATTGCCTTTTCTCTGGGTAATAAATACTAAAGCGGGTAAGGTTAACAGGGATGCGGTCAACCTCTACCTGGGCAAAATCAGTAAATGTAGTTAAGTTTAACTTTAATGATGGTGTTATATTAACATTTAGATCTGCTCCTGCCTTTAGTGGAAAATGGACGCCTGTACTCTGGTCATACTGATAACCAACTAAAGTATAAGGTTTTAGCTCGAAACGGTGAACATAGCCTATATTCTTCAGGCCCACCAACTTTCCAGCAGCCTCTACAGACATTATGGACTTATCCCGAGACCAGCCCTGCCATAACGATTGCTCATTCTTGGACATAATATCCCTTTCAAAATTCAAAGCCCAGGTATGTTCACTATCATTCTTAAACTGCAATGTGCTGTAATCAATAAATACCTCTGCAAACCATCCCGAATCTGTTATTGATGTCTTTGCGTCCCAAACACCGTTCCAGTCCAAATTTCCATCTTCGAAATTAAAAATCTGTAAGTCAGCCCTAGCACCATACGGATTAATTATAAACAAATAACCTGTCCTGTTATCGTCAAAAGGGCTAAGCATTATCTGGAAGTTATCCTCTGATTCATAATCAAAATCTACGCTCAGGCTCTTTGCAACTATTGTTGCAGGATCTTTCTGATAACACCATATACCGAAATAAAGACCATGCTTATCATAAACAACTGCTACTTCTGTGCGCTCACTTACCGGCTCACCATAATGCAAATCCCTTTGGGTAAAATTCGAAATATGCATAGCTTCTTTCCAGAAAGGCTCAGTTAAACGGCCGTCAAAATCAATCTTCCCATCTATACGTAAAGCTTTCAGATACGAAGGTTCAGAATGCTGTGCATAAGCAGGCAAAAAAAGCACTGCAATTGCAATCAGAACAAAAATTCTTTTCATCACCTTAACCTTTCTTAATTTTATCTTAAAATTAATTTTATGCCCATGAATAAAAAAATTTTTTATCAACTTTGAAAACACAATACTTTTTCAAGTTTTTTTTGGATAAAAAATTTAAAATTTTAAGAAAAAAGTTATAATATTGCAGTCCGTTTGGAAAGAGTTTAAACATTGAAAAACAGAAAACCATGGACCAACTAATTCGTATAGTTGAAGATTCTTTTAAAACAGAGAGAAAACAGGAGTTCCCAGAATTCTCAACAGGTGATACAATCACTGTTTATTATCGAATCAAAGAAGGAAACAAGGAGCGTGTACAGGCTTTCCGCGGTGTAGTTATACAACGTCGTGGTAAGGGATTGACCGAGACCTTCACAGTTAGAAAAATCTCTGACGGTATAGGCGTCGAAAGAATTTTCCCAATCAACTCCCCATTCATAGAAAAGATTGAGGTTAACAAACGCGGTAAAGTACGCCGTTCACGTATTTTCTATTTCCGTAATCTCTCTGGTAAGAAAGCACGTATTAAAGAAAAACGTGATTATTCTAAAAAGTCTAATTAAGACTTAAAGCGGGGTTGGCCATTCAACACACAGATAGTCAACCCCTTTTCTTGTTAACATTACAAATCAGACGAAAAAATTTTTCCCAATGGCAAAGAAGACATCTACCAAGCCCAAAAAAGACCTCGTTGACAACATCGAAGAAGATCTTACAAAATTTGAGCTCTTCTTCCAGAAATATCAAAATTATATCCTCTGGGGACTTGTTGCTATTATAGCTATAGTTGCCCTTGCTTGGGGCTACCAAAAGTATATTAAACAACCCCGCGAAAAAGAAGCCCTCTCACAGATGTTTGTTGCAGAAAAATATTTTGCCATAGACTCTTTTCAGGTTGCTCTCAATGGAATAGACCAATATCCAGGTTTCTTACAAATAATAGAAGACTACAAAGGTACTAAAGCCGCTAACCTAGCTTATTATTATGCAGGTGTATGTTATGCTAATATTGGCCAGTGGCAAGATGCTATAGACTACCTTAAAAAATTCAACACAAAAGACCTTTATCTAAACTCTACGAAATACGGGTTAATAGGTGATGCTTATGTCGAACTTGGTATGCTCGATAAAGCTGTAGACGCCTACAAAAAATCAATAGACGACTATCCTAATCACCTGACTACACCTGTTTACATGAAAAAATTGGGTCTTATTTATGAGAAATTAGGCAAGTACAAGAAAGCAAAGGATATATACGAGGATCTCTACCGCAATTACCCTGCTAGCAACGAAGGCCGCACTATCGAAAAATATATCGAACGTGCCAAATATCACTTGCAAGAAAAATAAGTGGGCATCTATACATCAACGACAAAAAGAGGAGGCATCTTTGATGCCTCCTCTTTTTGTCATTAATCAAGGCTTTCGCGACCGATCATCTGCAAAAAGTCATCTACAGAAATTACCGGTATTCCTAGCTGCTTGGCTTTTTGAATTTTAGAAGATCCAGGCTTCTCTCCTGCTATGATATAATTTGTCTTGCCACTAACGCTACTGGCTTTCTTCCCACCATACTGTTCGACAAGCTCTTCTATCCTTTTGCGCCGCTCTGGTGTGCCAAAATTACCTGTTACCACAAAACTAAGACCCTGCAATACTTGTGGCAGGTCTTTTTCCTCTGCCTTCATCTTCACACCTGCTTTTTTCAACCGTTCTATAATCTCAATATTCCGATTGTCTTTGAAAAATTCTATAATACTCCGAGCTATCTTATCGCCTATTTCATCAATGGCAACAAGTTCCTCATATTTAGCAAAACGCAAGCTATCAATATCCTTAAAATGACGGGCCAGAACTTTGGCTACTGTCTCACCTACATAACGTATACCCATGGCATATAGCACACGTTCAAATGGTACCTGCTTACTCCGTTCGATACTATCGAGCAAATTACGGGCGGATTTATCTCCAAAACGTTCTAGCCTGACCAGGTCTTCATATTTAAGATCATACAAATCTGCAACACTACGGACAAGACCTGCTTCATAAAGCTGTTTTATAGTAGCCTCACCCATCAGTATATCCATCGCTTTACGACTAACAAAATGCTCTATTCTGCCAATGATCTGGGGAGGACATCCCCACCGGTTAGGGCAATAATGTGCTGCTTCATCCGGGTCACGTATCAACTCTGTACCACATGCCGGACAATATTTTACAAACTCCACAGGCTTTGCATTTGCCGGACGGCGGGACTTGTCAACTCCAACAATCTTAGGTATGATTTCTCCGCCCTTCTCTACGTAGACATAATCACCATAATGCAAGTCCAGGTTTTTAATAATATCTGCGTTGTGCAAAGAGGCACGCTTGACCACTGTACCGGCTAAATGTACTGGCTCTAGGTTTGCTACTGGTGTCACTACACCTGTACGGCCTACTTGAAAATCCACGGATAATAAACGTGTGGCTACACGTTCTGCCTTAAATTTATATGCTATAGCCCAACGCGGAGCCTTAGCTGTTTCTCCCAGAAGCCTTTGCAGCCGGATTGAGTCAACTTTTACCACTGCGCCATCAATGTCAAAAGGTAAGCTGTCTCGCTCTCTTTCCCAATATTCAATAAAATCAAATACTCCCCTTAGATCAGGCACTTTCTTAACATGTTCACTAACTTTAAATCCCCATTTACGGGCATATTGCAAGTTCTGGTAATGAGAATCCGAAGGCAGTTGATCCCCTACAATGTAGTAAATGAAACAGTCTAAACCTCTCTGCGCAACTTCTGCAGAATTCTGTAGCTTAATAGAGCCTGCCGCTGCATTACGGGGATTAGCAAACTCTGGCAAGCCTTGTTTTTTTCTTTCCTCATTCAAACGGCGAAAAGAATCATGTGGCATTATTATCTCCCCACGTGCTTCAAAACTAGCAGGGAAATCCCCTCCCCGTAAAACAAGTGGAATGGATCTGATTGTTTTGACATTCTCTGTAACTACATCACCCATTGTTCCATCTCCACGTGTTATTGCCTGTACCAGCAGGCCATTCTCATATTTCAAGTTTATCGAAACGCCATCAAACTTCAATTCGCACACATAATCAAATGGTTCGGTAATTATTTTCTTAATTCTCTGGTCAAATTCCAACAATTCTTCTGGTGAATACGTATTATTAAGGGAAAGCATTGGATAACCATGGGCAGCCTGCTCAAAGCTTTGTTCATGGTCATTGCCCACTCGTTGCGATGGAGAATTGGGATCTAAAAATTCTGGATACTGTTTTTCCAGTTCAATAAGCTCTTTCATTAACATATCATACTCATAATCTGATACTTTAGGCTGTGCTAAAACATAATAATAATAATCATATTCGTTTAATAATTTGCGCAATTCGTCTATACGTTTTTTTGCTTGATCACGTGTCATAAACAATTATATTTTTCGTTTAGAAGCTTGTATGCTAATATATTTTCGTAAATAGTAAATTTTTATTTTGCAATAATATTTTAATTTTTTTTATTTTACATAAATATTTATTGAATGCATGAAGCCTCAAGAACCTACAAATAACAAAGACAACACCTACAATAACTGCTCTACTCTTTCGGTTTTCCGTACTCTCGAGGAAAATCATATTGAGTATGCGTACATTGGCCATTTCACTAATGGCATAACAGACTCTATCCTCTCTCTCGCAGAGTTAAATTTACAACTATTAAACGAAAGCATCAAAATACGCAAACGGGTCTATTTCATTCTGGTCGAAGGATTACAAAATATCACCAGGCACCAGGAATTTTCCCCGACACATGCTGACAAAAGTGGCGGACTTATCATACAACACACTGATAACCAGTTTATTATTACAACAATTAATCATATTTCAACATCTGAAAAAGACAAAATAAAATTACACATAGACAAGATAAATAATCTCAAAGAAGATGAACTAAAAGTATATTATAGACAAATACTAGAACAACAAAAGCTCTCGAGCAAAGGCGGTGCAGGTCTTGGACTAATAGAAATTGCCCGCAAATCAAACAACAAACTTTTATATGCTTTCGAGGATCTGAATAACGGCTACTCAATTTTTTTCTTACAGACACAGATTAGTCCTAACAAAAACGAGAATATCAGTTTAAACAATAAAAGAAACTTAGTACTAATAAAGCAAATATACCACCAACTGGTGGACTGTTCTATCCTGTTCTCTATATCTGGTATTTTCGTACAGGATAAGATTGTCTATATGCTCTCTCTGTTAGAGAAACGCCTCAAAGGAAAAGCCTCGAACAAAAACAAAATCTTCAATATAATAGTCGAGCTATTACAAAATATAGTAAGTCACGCAGACGATTATGAAATAAATAACAAACTTGGGCATTACGGTATTTTCTACATTGCAGAAAAAAATGACTATCTACTAATAACAACAGGGAATTACGTCCGCAATGAAAAAATCGATTTAATCCGTGACAATCTCGACTCTATCAATTCACTTTCTATACGTGAACTTACAGAGAGACACCGGAATATCCTCAAAGTCTTCAAAAGCGGAGGAAATAAAAACCAGACAGGATTGGGGTTAATTAACCTGCGAATGAAAACACGTGAAAAGATAAATTACTCATTTGTCAAAGTCGATGACAATTTTAGTTTCATATCAATCGAAGTGCGCATGAAAAAAGAAACTCCCCGTTCTTACACATTATCTATCAAAAGCACTGATACAACCCCAGAAATACTACTCTCTTTTAACGATTCTAAATACTTTTTCAAAGGTAAATGCTTACCTAAAGATCCCAAAGCATTCTTTATGCCTGTGTACAACTGGTTTGTTGATTACGAAAAAAATCCCCGGAATCTTACGCCTATTACTTTTGATTTTGAGCAAATAAACTCAGGATCAAAAAAAGCCCTCATAAAGCTTTTTAAAATTCTAGAGCAAATCAACGACAAAACCATTATAAGTATTAAATGGGTATACGACCAGACAGAAAGTCCTGTATATCAATTTGGCCAGGAATTACAAAAAAAATTCCCAACAATTGAGTTCAAGTTCATTAAGAAATGAGGCAATGAAAGCAATGATTTTAGCTGCCGGATTAGGCACAAGACTGCGCCCATGGACAGATGACAAGCCCAAAGCCCTCGTTCAATACAACCATAAGCCCCTACTCCAGTGGGTTATAGAAAAATTAAAGCTGTATGGATTTGACCAAATAATTATTAATGTACACCACTTTGCAGATCAAATTATAGACTTTGTAAATAAAAATAATGCCTTTGACATAGAGATAGTTTTCTCAGACGAAAGAGATGAGCTATTGGACACAGGTGGCGGAATAAAAAAAGCACAATGGTACCTCCAGGATGTGCCCTTTTTTTTGGTCTATAACGTTGATATACTCTCTGAAATTGATTTGCACAAACTGGTACAATCCCATAAAAAAGATGCTATAGCAACTCTTGCAGTACAAAAACGCCCTACAAGCCGTACACTTTTATTTGACAACCAGAGTCTTAACCTGTGTGGATGGAAAAACAAATCAACTGGGGCAGAAAAAATTATAAATAATTGCAATAACTATATAGAATTTGCATTCAGTGGTATACATCTCATTTCTACAAAGATCTTTGATTTTTTGCCTTATGGTAAATACTCTATAATATCTGCTTATCTTGACATAGCCCAAAAACACCTCATAACTTTCTTTGACCATAGTAATGACCAATGGAGAGATATGGGGCTTAAACAAAGCTATGAATCCAGCTTGAAATAATTAAATGGCACACCAATAAACTGCGAAAGATCCTCTCCCAACTCCCGGAAATCATCATCAGCATAATACCAATTTATCTGAACATCATAGCCAAGCCCCTTAAGGTCAGACAAAAGACTAATCATTTCATAAATATGTACTTGAGAACTAGTATTAAAAAAGTCAAGAGCAAAATTAACAATAGTTTTAGGAGCTGGATTTAAAATATATTCCCTCAACCATGATACTGGTTTTTGATAAAAATCATGTGCATTCTCCAAAATAGATATACCTTTAATCGTTAGTGTACCATTTGTTTTAAAGTCTATTTCTGGACTTTTTTTTGTACCAGGTATAAATAAATCTTCCATTTTTGTTTACTTCCCTTTACTAAAACGAAAATTACATTAAAAATTTAGAAAATAAAAATTTCACCGTGACAATTTTATCACACCCCTCTATCTATTAATGCTTGCCACACTGCACCCCACCCCGGGAAACCACCAAAATTACGATCATCAATATAAATATCTGCTAGAATTTTACGACTAACAGACAATGGATCAAATTGTTCGTCAGGAGAATTTGCATTTACTGCCCAAAACTCCACCCCATTCTGTCGGCAGAACTCGACTGCTTCGTCCAATAATTTTCCAGTGCGATAGGTCCACAGAATTAATAAATGACCTCTGCGTTGCAACTCTTTTAGCGTTTGAAATGCAAAACGCTTTGGTTTGCCTATGCGAGG
>JALWNS010000267.1 GCA_027083655.1 Bacteroidales bacterium
TGATAATAGAGTACAAAGACGTTTACATAGGATACGAAAACCATATAGTGCTCAAGAATGTTAATTTCTCGCTACAAAAAAAACAATTTGTCTTCCTCACAGGCAATATTGGTTCCGGCAAAACAACATTCCTCAAAAGCATATATGCTGACGCTTTTATCAAAGGAGCAAAAGCAAATGTACTGGGTTTCAATTTATTAAAAATAAAAAAACGTAAAATTCCGCGCCTTAGGCGGAAAATTGGTTTTGTCTTCCAAGACTTCAAATTCCTTGCAGACAGAAATGTATACGAAAATCTCAGTTTTGTTCTAAAGGCCACTGGTTGGACAAATGAAGTAAAAATAAAAACCAGGATTTTTGAAATAATGAAAATGTTATCCATTGACAATTTGTCCGACGCCATGCCTTATGAATTGTCTGGTGGACAAATGCAGAAAACTGCTATTGCAAGGGCACTCTTAAACAATCCCCCACTTATACTAGCCGACGAACCTACTGCAAACCTGGACACAGAATCTGCCCACCAAATAATTAATACTTTATACAAACTTACAGAACATGATATTAGTATTATTGTCGCTACCCATAGCCAGGATATTCTCTCACAGATTAATGCCCCCACATATAAAATACAAGACCGACAAATCATCTTAATGTAACCGGCCCTAGTAGCTCCATGAATAACCTTGCTTTATTGCCTGTAAAAAGCTTTAAACAACTAAACAAAACACACAATAAATCAAAAAATTATAATCTCAAGGGTCAAGAAAAAAAGCATTTGGACAAATCGTTTTTTCTAAGAAAAAACGTCTAACAATCAACAAATTAGCACTTTTAATACTATCTATAAGCTTCTCTTAATAAAAGAAAATCAAGTGTAGTAGCGGCAGCCATACCTTCGACTATGGGCACAGCTCTTGGTACTACACATGGATCGTGCCGTCCTTGTGGTGTGAATTTAACCTTCTCAAAATTCTTATTTAAAGTCTCTTGTTCATGAAAAATAGTTGATACTGGCTTAAAGACAACATTAAAGAAAATATCCATACCATTACTTATACCTGCCTGAATACCACCGGAATAATTAGTCTTTGTCTTTACCTGCCCATCATCACTAACGTATAACAAATCATTATGCTCCGAACCTTTCATACGTGCTGCACCAAAACCACTTCCAATCTCAAACCCCCTTGCTGCATTGATCGAAAGCATAGCATAAGCAAGACGTGCCGAAAATTTATCATATATAGGCTCCCCCAAGCCTGGTGGGACATTTTTTATAACACAACTGACAACGCCACCAATCGTATCACCTGATGCTTTTACCTCACGTATAAGATTATACATTTTCCCTGCTAAATCTGGATCTGGGCATCTCACAGGATTGTTATCCACAAGATCAAGATCTAAATCTTTATATGATTTCTCTACTTTCAAATCACCTATCTGCGAAACATAAGCCTTTATCTCAATACCGTACTTGTTTAAAACAAGCTGTGCCACTGCCCCTGCCACCACACGCACAACTGTTTCCCGCGCAGAATATCGTCCAGAACCGCGATAATCTACCGAATCTCCATATTTAACAAAATAAGCATAATCACCATGTGAGGGACGGAATAAATCCTTAGTCCGGTCATAATCCCTGGAACGTTGGTCTGTATTTCGTATAATAAAAGCTATCGGGGCTCCTGTCGTTTTACCTTGAAATATACCAGACAAAAACTCTACCTTGTCTGTTTCCTTACGTGAGGATACAATATTTGACTGGCCAGGTCTCCGTCTGTCTAACTGGCTTTGTATAAAATCAATATCTAAGTCAACACCTGCTGGGCAGCCATCAATCACGCCTCCAATAACTGGACCATGGGATTCCCCAAAAGAAGTAAACCGATAAAGTCGTCCATAAGTATTCATAGGAAAGGATTATCTAAACATTACACCCCAAATAGTAATGTCATCACGCTGAGGTTGGCCTTTCATGTAATCCTTTAGAACTTTCTGTATATAATCCTGTTGTTTCTCCAGATCAAAATCCTTTATCTCATTAAGCAAGTCTAAGAAACGAGGCGTGCCAAAACGTTTTCTTTTAGGATTATTCTGGTCAATCATTCCATCCGTGGTCAGATAAATAATGTCACGACGTGTTAGGACAAGTGTTTCATTATGGTAATTAAGAGGACTTTGCATAGCACGTATTCCTCCTATTGGTTTACGTGAACCTTTGAGCATTTCAACTTTTCCTGTATCGCGCTTATAATAGAATAATGGCCTCTTGGCTCCACTAAAAGTAATATTGTACTGGTTATCTTCCTCATCCACACGCACTAGACATACATCCATACCGTCATTATTATCTGTATAACGCTGGTTCAATGTATCTATCACAGTTTCATTAAGTTCATTAAGAACCTCCTTCGGGTCGTGTATATTCCTTTCTAAAATAATTTCACTCAACATTCGACTTGCAATCAAAGACATGAAAGCTCCTGGCACACCATGTCCCGTACAGTCTACTACTGCCAGGAAATAAGACTTTTCACTAATACGGCCAAACCAATAAAAATCACCCGATACTATATCTCTTGGCAAGTAAATGATAAAATGGTCAAAATACTGTGAAAGTATCTTTTTGTGAGGTAATATGGCACTTTGAATTGTCTTTGCATAACGGATACTGTCCTTGATCAACTTATTTTGCATCTCTATTTGCTCCTTCTGCTCCTGTAAAATATCCCTTTGCCTACGTAATTCCTCATTCTTCTGGCGAATCTCCCTTTCTTGTTGTTTGAGTTTTGTAATATTTGTCTCTATTGCAAAAAGTTTAACTACCTCGTCTTTTTCATTTAAAATTGGAGTAAGAGAAGTCTGGACCCAAACTATCTCTCCGTTACGGGTAAAGTTTTTAACCTCATAGGTAACCGTAGTTTTATTCTGTATACAATAATCAATATACTCCTCTATTTTGGGATTACCACTTATTTCTCTTATGTTTGACCCAACCTCATTCTTTAATAACTGCAATGTGTAGCCATATAAACGCGTAAAACCTGGATTGACCCATTCAAAATTACCATCCTTATCCATTATAATGACTGAGTTATCTGTCCTGGATGCTACAAGGGACAATTTTTCCAATTCCTTATTAAACTCTTCTAACTGTTTTGCCTGTATCTCCAATTCATCCTTTTGTCTCTCTATCTGCTCATTCTTCTCCTGTAATTCTGCATTAAGACGGCGTATGCTATTGTATGACCTGATAATTAAGCCTAGAAGGGAGAGGACTATTATTGAGAAAATAATACTAATAATTATTATAACCCTCTGATTCTTAATCAAATTCTTCTGACTACGCAATACCCTCTTTTGCTGTTCTATCTGTTTAAGTTTCTCTCTTAACTCTTTCTCCTTTTTTCTGATTTCTTCCTGGCGCTTCTTTATTTCCTGTGTTTGCTTTCTAATTACCTCTTGCTTTTTCTGAATTTCTTCATTTTGCTTTTTTAGGATAGCCTCATTCCGCTTGAGTATATCTTCCTGTTCTGAAATCAACTCATTCAAATGACCCGACTTTTGTCTTTCCTGCTCCAACTCTCTTTGTTTCTGTAATAGCTCCTTGCGTTGTTGTTCAAGCTCTTTTCTCAACTCGTTGAGCTCCTTCTGACGCTCTTGCAAAAGCTTCCTCTGTTTTATAATAGAATCTTGGGTCCTATTCAAAGCCCTTTCCTTCTCTATGAGCTCCTTTTCTTTTTTCCTGAGTAATCCCTGGACATCAACTTTTGTACCGCCTAACTTTAAAAGAGCCTCATCAAGAATTAACCCTGCTTGCTTAATATTAAAACTATTTACCTGAAACTGGTTGTTCTTATCCTTAAAAACAAAGTTTATCATAATATGATCCCGGTCATTCGACTGGTATGAAA
>JALWNS010000268.1 GCA_027083655.1 Bacteroidales bacterium
ATGCGCAGAAATCACTCAACGTCCACTTCCTGTAAGCATGGTGAATTTACCACCCATCCTTTTCCTGCAAGCGCGCAGAAATCATCCCACGTCCACTTTCCACAAGTGTGCTGAAATTACCCCACGCCCACTTCCTGCAATCGTGCTGAAAGCACCTTGCAGGATAGTACTAGTCTGTTTAATTCCTGTAAATAGGCAGAAAAGTGATGATTGATAGCAGTTATTGTGTCATTAGGAGTATTTCTTGTTGCAAGTGCCACATTTTTGCATAAATGCCATTATTTTTAACCAGGTCGTGATGTTTGCCCTTTTCCATTATTTTCCCTTCGTGCAGAACATAAATTTGGTCCATGTGCTCCATACCTACCAGTCTGTGGGTTATCATTATTGTGGTTTTGTCCTGCATGATTTCCAAGAGTGTTTTCATTATTTCTGTTTCTGTTATAGGGTCCAGGTTGGCAGTAGCTTCATCCAGTAGAAGTATAGGAGCATTTTTTAGCAAAGCACGGGCTATAGCCAGTCGCTGGCGTTCTCCACCGCTAAGGTTCATGCCTTGATCGCCTATGTATGTGTCTAGTCCTTGCGGAAGTCGAGTGATAAAGTCAAAAATTTGAGCTTGTTCTAGGGCGGTTTTTATCTGGTCATCTGTTGCATCTGGCTTGGCAAGCAATAGGTTTTCGCGGATTGTGGAATTGAATAAGTAAGTATTTTGTGTAACAACTGCGTAATATTCTTTTACTTGTTCGGAACCAATGTTTTTCAGCTCCACATTACCTATCTTTATACTACCCTGTTCATAGTCCCAGAATCTAAGAAGTAAGTTAAAGATGGTTGATTTTCCCGCACCGCTAGGTCCTACGATTGCAATCTTCTTTCCTTCGGGTGCTAGTAGAGAGATATTGTCAAGTACCTTTGTGCCGTTGTCAGGGTATGAGAAGGTTAGATTGGTTATGTTAATCTCAAAGTTTTGAGGTTGCAAGCTACGGGTTGGTTCTGCGATATCAGGCCGGCTGTCCACTATTTCAAATAGCCTTTTGGCTGCTTGGCCTGTTTTTTCGAGGTATTGAAAGGCTCTAGGAAGGTTTTGGGTGGCTTCAAAAGCTGCTAATGTGCCCATGGCCAGGACAGCCAATGTGACACCTTTTAGTAACTGGTCATTGACAAGAGGTATTGCTACAGCAAGTACTACCACCAGGGCCAGGTTGGCCAGGAGCACCTGAAGTCCATTATTCAAGGCATTTATCCAGGCCATTTTTAGTTCTGTGAAAGATAGCTTTTTGTTTAATTGGTCAATGAGTGTTTTATGTTTTTCTTCTTGTCCAAAAGCTATCAGGTCTGCAAGCCCCTGTATGCCGTCTATCAAGGCTATATTCAATTCAGACCGGGTATTGACGATTTTTTTACCCTGTCCACGGCTAAGCCAGCTAGCAAACCAGGGCGCGGCTATTGCAGCAATGGCGAACATTATCAAGAATGCAATTGCCAACTTAATGCTGAAGCTCCAGAGAAAAACGAACATACCAGCTGCTATGGCCCCAGCAACAAGAGGAGGAGCTACTACATTGACATAAAAATGGTCAAGTGTCTCAACATCGGCAATTATTCTAGACATCAAGTCTCCACTTTTGTATTTCTGCAGTTTTGCCGGTGCCAGTGGCTCCAATTTTTCATAAAACCAAACCCTGATCCTTGCCAGTAGTTTAAATGTTGTATTATGTGATACGATACGTTCTGCATAGCGGAACACCCCTCTTGAAATACCAAAGAACCTGACGCCAGTAATAGGAACAAAGAGACTACCGAGCTGGGGATGCAGTGCGGCAGAAGCAATTATATAAGATGCTGTTGCCATCAATCCTATGCTACTGCTGATTGTGGCAAAGCCCAAGAAAACAGCGAGCAGTATCCACCATTTAAATGGTGCCAGCAGTTTAAGCAGCCGTATGTATATATTTTGTTGTTTCATACTTTACCTGAGAATTTTTTGACAAGATTGCTGTATAATTTATTGTTTGTAATGAGTTGGTTGTGTGTGCCTTGCTCAATGATTCGCCCTTTGTCCAGAACGATTATTTTATCTGCATTTTTGACTGTTGACAGGCGATGGGCAATGATCAACACAGTACTGTCTTGCATGAGTTTGTCTGTAGCGTCCTGGATGAGACTTTCTATTTCCGGGTCCAGGTTTGATGTAGCCTCATCAAGTATGAGAAAAGGTGCATTTTTCAGAAAAGCCCTGGCAAGAGCTATTCTTTGTGCCTGTCCGCCGCTTAGCTTTGTTCCACGTTCTCCGATAATTGTGTCATAGCCTTGTGGAAGTTGTTGGATAAAATCGTGGGCATGTGCGAGCCTGGCAGCTTTAATAACTTCGTCTATATCTGCTTGTGGATTGGCAAATTTAATGTTATCCAGTACAGAGGCGTTGAATAAATATGGATTTTGAGGTACCCAGGCCACATGTTTTAGCCAATAGTCTTTGTCTATCTGGTTAAGCAGGGTGTCCCCGACAAGAATTCTCCCCTCTTGGGGCTCTATAAACCGTAATAATAGGCTGGTTATAGTAGTTTTCCCAGAGCCGGTCGGTCCAACCAATGCAGTTTTTTCACCTTTTTTTAACCTGAAGCTAATACTGTCAAGGACATTCTGCGAGTCACGGCCGTATGAAAAGCTAACATTGTCAAAAATAATATCCTGGTGAAGATCGCCGGGTTTTATGAATTTTTTGTTAGTAATTTCTATTTCTGGCTCTTGTAATATTTTAAAAATCCTTTCTGCTGCAGCTACACCATTCATCCCAGCATGGAAACGTGCCCCTAAAAGACGGAAAGGCATATAAAATTCGGGCGCCAAAATCAGTATAAAAAAGGCATATTCAAATGTCATCTTTGACCAAAGTAGCCTTAGTCCTATCTCAACGGCAATTATAGCTGTGCTAAGGGTTGCTATCAATTCCAGTGTTAAAGCAGAGATAAAAGCCACACGGAGCACTTTCATTGTTGCCTGGCGGAATATTTCGCTATACTCGGCGATTGTCTTGATTTGTTCCTTGCTACGGCCGAAGATTTTTAATGTTGTCAGACCTTGTAGAACATCAAGGAAGTGCGCACTCATACGGCTCAGCACAGACCATTGTTTTTTTGTAATACGGTCAGCGAGATAACCTATCAACATCATCAGGAGAGGAATAATCGGAGCGGTCAGTATCATTATAAGCCCAGAGATCCAGTCTACAGGAAAGACAAACACCAGTATCGTCAGCGGAATCATTGCCGTGATAGTCAGCTGCGGGATATATTGGCTGAAATAAGCATCTAATTCTTCGATTCCCTGGTTAACAGTATTAATTAGCTCTCCTGTTTTTTCCTTGCGTGTGTATATTGGTCCAAGACGTGCTATTTTGTCATACAGGGCACGCCTGAGGTTATATTTAACTTTAGCAGCCATGCGGCTAGCAAAGCCCTCGCTGAGCCATACCATTATGGCACGCAAAATTATTATAGCAATTAGCAGTAAAAAGGAGGTAGTAAGCTGCTGGAGTGTCTTATTTTCTAAAAAAGCAGCATTAACAATCTTGCTGATATAGCGTGCTTGCAGTACTATGAAAAGGCCTCCTGCGAAGCCAGTCAGCACAGTGAGATAAAATTCCCTTTTTGCGTATGAGGTGCTTCGCAGGAGGCGCTTGTCTACCTTCATAAACCTTTTTTAGTTATTAGTATTCAAGCTCTTGTTCTACAGAAACCCTGTCTTTGAAGACTTTGTAAGTCCAGATTTGATAAAATAGTACAATAGGAACGAGTATGACTGCAACAATAGTCATAACCTTCAAAGTATACGGACTAGAGGAAGCATTCATTATAGTGATGCTCAGCTCAGGGTTATTAGATGCAGGTATTAAGTTTGGATAAAGACCT
>JALWNS010000269.1 GCA_027083655.1 Bacteroidales bacterium
GGCTTATTAACCAAGCTTTTGATGAAAGCCACTTATCATAAAGCAAGGCAAAAAAAGTGTCTCATTGCAGAATTTTTTCTTTTTTGTTAAAACAATACTTTTTACTGATTTTTTAGTATGAAGATACAAGAAGTTAAAAACATACTGGTTTTAGTAGTTTAGATTTTTATTAAAGACATAAATAAAAGAGAGGGCGGCTATCAGGCCGCCCTCTCTTTTGTACAAGAAAATTAATATTCCCATAGTGTCTGCTCAAAATCTGTAATCATATTCTGTATCTCTTGGGCTCTAAGTAAAACATTTAGACCTTGTTCATAATCAGAAATTTCACGGCGTTTAGGATCTGAGACCATGTATATATATCCAGAGAAAAGTCGTTTTTGGAAAACATCATCGTAAGTTATAGCTTTTAAGTCGTTAAATGAAGTATACACAGGACTACGTGCCAGAAGAGGGCGAGCCTCAGGATAAAGTACCCAGAAAACTTTTTTGAATAAAGGCTGTGTATGCTCCACATCTTCGTCACGGTAGTATGTTCGAATAGGGCAGAGACCTATGATGCGAAAGTCCATAACTGAGCGTTGTTTGTCAAAGAACCATATCTCCTTGACAATATATGACTTAATTTCTGTAGGGTCATAAGGTATATCTACAGTCACGGAATCATAACCACCCTCTATATTTTCAACGACCTGTACCTCTGTCTTAGCTCCCATTTCTTGATGAATTTCCTCCTCTGTCATTGGTATGTCAAATTCTTGACCTGCATCTTGCGCCCTTGCCTTATATGCATTAAGTCCACGGTTGTGGATACCATCTAATAGTACGTCAATAAGACTACGGTAGCCTCCTGCCGGCTCTGTGGGGAAGTAAAAGATTTGATTCATTTTCTCTGTAAGCTCCACACGACGCCAGACTATCTTGGCCCACATAATATCTGCTTCACGTACATACTGGAAAGCAAGAGGAGAATGATAACGCACGTTTATCTCCTCGTAAGGCAAAGTGACTACTCTAAGGCCTTCTTGTGCGTAACTTATTAATCCAAGACTGAGTGTGAGTATTAATACCCAAAATATTTTTTTCATGGTTAAAGTGTTTTTGTTATGGCAAATTTAAAAAGAAAGTGGGAAATCCAATCCCACTTTCTTTTATAACTCAAATAAAAACTAAAATATTGTGTTTTCAAAAAACTTTTAACGTACAATCTTGAAACTAATTGTACCTAAATCACGAATTGATCCATCAGGAGCCCTAGCTTTAATATTTTCAAAGTAAACCTTCTGTCCTCGTTTAAGCTGGCGGATCAGACTCTTTTGTTTCTGAGTAATACGTGCGCCCTTTGTTGGGTATTCCTCTGTGAATGACCCTATTGTGGCCGATACTGTAAACTCTGTAACAGGGAATTTCAAGTCAAAGACAAAGTTTTCCAATTGTGCCTTAACAAATGACTGGGCAAGCAGTACTGATTTCGCTACAGGCCCTGGCTTGAGGTTTCCAACCTGAGGTTTTGGATCTGGCACAACTTTACAACGGAATTCCATAGAACCCAGTCTACGGACTTGATCTCCCACTTTGGCAGATACTACAACAGTGGTTTTCCCAACCTTATTTACGCGTACAATATACTTACCTGTTCCTACTTTTTTGATAGTACCTATAGGACTGATACTTACTATAAGGTTGTCTGCAGGAACTCCTGATGCCGTGATAGCAACTGGATTATCGACGCCTATATAAAACACGTTCATCTTTGTTGGAGAAATAGCAACTGCGGGAGCTGCCACCTGGTATTCACCCTTGAATGGATAACTTACATATTCTCCAGTGGCAGGTGATTTTAACTTAATAACACCACTAAACGTATGCAAACCTACAGGAGCATTGGTTACTTTGTAGATACCTTTTCCGTTTTCAACTGGTAATTGTGTACCATCATCCAGAACGACTATAGGTTGCTGGGTCGTGTCATATGCAGCCATAAAGATTTTTGCTTCATAAGGCTCACCTTGCAACACATAACCTTTCTCTGCATAAACAATTGGCTCAAGCTTATTAAACTTCCACTCTCCTGCACCGATTTTTTCTAATAGATAGCTAATAAAGCTATTTTCTGTCATTCTTATGTCATTCTGAAGCTTAGACATATTGGCAACAACAGCAATAAGTGGCAATTGGTCAAACATTGCATATTCCCACGGTACCATTGAACCATCTTCACTTTTCACATCACGAACATCAAACGTTGAATCCAGGCTGTGGGCTAACTCTCCTGTTGTATCTTTAGGATCCATTAATGACAGTAGATATTTTTTATATTCTACGATAGCTTGCTTGAGCTTCTTTCCGTTACCTTCGAGGATCATTACCTGACCTCCTACGTTGTTATCATCTTTTCTGTGAATATCTGTAGGATTACCTTCTGGACCATCTGCTGCTTTTACTACGCGGACTTTCAAATTTTGTATATATGCGTACAAGGAGTCAGAGTGTTTTCTTACCCCTTGTGCTTTATCGTACCATTCCTGTACTTTCTTAGGATTTTCTTGATACAGCTTTGCAAAACGTCCGTATAATTCAGCATTTTTGTTCTCAATAATACGTGTACTCTTTCTAATACTTTGTTCTATCTTGACAAAAGCATGTAATACTTCAGCAGAAACATTAAGGGCAAGCAAGGCAGTAAGCACAAGATACATAAGGTTAATCATCTTCTGCCTTGGGGATAAATTCTTCTCAGCCATAATTAATTTTTTTTAGATTAACAAAAAAATGACTAATCAATCAACTTTTACATTAAGAGCCGAGAGCATGCGTCCATAAACATCATTCAAAGCCGAAAGATTCTTAGCCAGTTTCTGCATTTCACTATTGTAGGCGTCAGCGTACTGGGCAGAATCCGAGATCTTCTTAACCATATCTTCAAGATTAGCTTCTTCGAGCTGCATCTCGAATATTGCGTTAATTGCTTCTAAGTTCTTATTTAACTGAGATATTTGTGCATTATATTGCTTATTTCCTTCTGAAAGGACAGAGAAGTCAACTTGCATAGAATTAACAAGTTGTTGATAAGCATTATTAACCAACTCATTATTTTTCTCAAGGTCTTGAGCTACACGGTTGAATTTATCAGAAAGATTTTCTGAAGAGTAAGAAATTGTTTCTGTAGCCTGTGTGAGTTTTTGACTTCCCTCTTCGAATGTATCGCCTAAAGCTTTAGCTTTCTGAGAAACTTCTCTCATATTATCTGTGAATTCCTTAGTTACCACTCCTGTTTCGGTAATATCTTTAAGGGTAGATACATTGTTATTTAATTTTTCGAGGCCATCATGCAGTTTCTCAAACAAACCACCTTCACCTGCTTTTTCTAGCATTTCTTCAAATTTTTGCAATGCTTCGACAGATAATTCTGTTCCTCCTCCACCACGGGACAAAACCCTTTCGCGGCCAGGACGGCCTTTTGATAACTCTTCCTCGTCTGTAATACCTGCTAACTCAGGAAACACCAACGTCCAATCATATTCCTCGTGAGGTGGTTCTAGACCTGACATGAAGAATATGAAAGCCTCTGTTAAAAGACCTATTGTAAGCATTAGATTAGCGCCAGGCCAGTGTGTAATTTTGAAAAGTGCACCGACCAAAACAACAGATGCACCCCAACTATAAAGTTTGTGCATGAAGTTTTTCCACCAGTACTTTTCCCTGAAATCCCAGAAACACATATTTGTAAATTTTTGATTTTTTAATGTTTTATGAAGTTCATATGCATTTCCTTTTGCAAGAGCTGGATAACCATCTCCTCCAGCACCAAAGTCAAAGTGACAAGCAGCACATTTTTCTTCATATACCTCTTCACCCTCTTCAGCAGTACCTTTTCCTTTAGGGAGTCCTGTGCCATCCGGCATAATAT
>JALWNS010000270.1 GCA_027083655.1 Bacteroidales bacterium
TCTTCGTATAGTGTATCTAAACTTTTACCAGCACTCATAAGCCTTAAAGTATTTTGAGTGATATTTTCCATCATTTCAGCTTTCATTTTAAGAAACTGCATAGATGTTTCAAGGCTCTTGGCATTAACAAAAGTATTTAACCCGTCTGTTTTTATTATCGATTTTACATCTATCCCTATCTCATTATTTACATTTCTGTAAAATGTTTTATCATTTATTTTATTAACTCTTCCATATAACTTAGATATATAGTTTCTTATTCTTTTTTCGCTAAATTGTGAGTCTATGCTTTTCTTAAACTTTTTTATTAGCTTGTTATATACAACTGCATAATTACCAGTCTGTGCATCGCTAAACTTTTCAATAGTAGATTTATTCATTGCTTTTATAACTTGATTTTCAAATCTCTTAGCAATGGTTCTAGTCATAAATTTATTGAAATTAATAAACTCTTTTTCTAAAGCTCTTGGAGTTCTCAAAGGCTTAATTTTAACCTTTTTCTTTTTAGTTTCTACTTTTGTAATATCAAATTTCATTTAAAAACCTTAATTGTATCTATTAAAACGGCTTAACTTCACCCATTACAGGGAACTCGCTCTCAAACTCATCCTTAGATTTTACACTAATGCCTCTCTCTTTTAGATAACTGTCAACATCATAGCCCAAATCATACAGTTTTAAAGCATTGTCTATCGCCTGTGTCTCATACTGTATCTTTTCAAGCGGTGTTACATTCTGATTATCTTTAAAAGTTACTGGAGCTAATCCAAATTTACCTAATAATTGGTTTAATTTTGTAACGATATAGTCTTGCTGCAATAACTCTATCATTTCATTAAAAGATGTTTTCTCTTGCGTTCCTGCGGAGTTTAAGCCTTTTACATTTTCGCCTACGAGCATAGGCAAAGGTATTCCACTAACCATAGCAATTCGTCTTAATGATATATCATCGGCATCTTTTAAATTTGTGAGTGATTGTGATACTGTTACAACATCGTCCTCGCTATCTATCAGCCCAGCACCATAAATGGATCGCCTATCTTCTGCAATAGAGTAAAATTTAACGATATTATCTTCTTGCTTGTTTGTTAAAGCGTGTTTAAAGCCTTTTATCTTATAAAAGAGTGAAGAGTTCTTTTCTAGGATTGAAGCACTTGATCTTTCTACTATTCCATCGTTAATGATTTGATTATAGATTAATTCAAATTCACTTATGCCCCCATATTGGTAAGTAGGAGCGTCTATTTGTATTGGCTTGATATATGTCAAGTCTATTACTCTTGAGTAGTGAAAATTAAATCCTCTAACATTGTAAATAATAGGCTGTAAATATCTTTTATCGTTTAAATCCATTCCGTACTGAACAACAGTCACCTCATCGCCACTAAAAACTTCTAGCTTGATGTTGTCTTTGTTTACGGCTTCCAAAGGCGTTGATAAATCCGTACCATCGTTTAAAACGATAATACCACGACCAAATACTAACGACCATTTAAAAGCTTCTTTTAATTTAGCTTCTATTTTAGCAAGGTAAAAAGTCCTATCCTCTTCGCTTGTAAAATTAATAGCATTTGATTTTAAGGCATATCCTGCTTTAATTCTAACTATCTTGTTGCCTATACCAGTTTTATATATTTCGTTTAACTGCTGCCAACTGACCCTGTTACTTTGAATAATATTCCCGCTTGTAGCATTACGGGTATTTGCCAAAGAGTTATAAAGAGATACTATTCCGTCTAACCATCTCATTTTAAAAAACCTTTTTTCGTATTTTACCTAAATTATAGCTCCATAGTCAACAGTATGATTTTTCATAAGCGGAGATAAGGCATACCTACAATTTGAAACTACAATGTCATTTGCAAGTGAAAAACATTCATTGTTCGGAATTGTTACACAATATGTTTTATAAATTCCTGATAGCATATTTACATTTTCCACTTCCACAAGTTCTGACTTTTGAGTATTTGTTTGAGATAAACATTTTGCCACATACGATACATCTTTTTTTGACATCATCGACGCCGCTGTCTCTTCTCCATTTTGATTTGCACTTGTTGCTACAAAATAAGTGTTCTCTCCCTTTATAACCAAAGAAACTAACTCCACATTGTTTACAACTTTTCTCCTCTTTCTCATATAATTTATAAGCCATCTTTTCGTAATGTTTTTTATGCCATTGTTTGCCTTGCTCGCTTTTGTGCCATTCCCTGCATTTGTCTTGATTTTTTTCCATCTGTTTTTTTGCAAAATCTGGATTAGCTTTGTGAAATTCTTTGGTGTGATAGCTTTGATGTTCGCTCTTGTTGATTTTATCAAGATTTTCAATATCATTATTGGCAGCATTATGGTCTTTGTGATGAATGTCGAAGCCATGTTCAATTTTGCCATTAAAATACTCCCAAACAACTCTATGTAGTCTTTTGTTTCCTCTTGAGAAATACCTCTCGCCTTTGTATTTATGATAGATTTTTCCGTTAAACTCTTGCTCGGTATCTGAAATAACGATGACTTGCATAATTTTTTACCTTTTAGATTTATTGCAGCAACCCATTCACCATCTGAAGTTAAAAATTTGTGGTCGGGCGTAGCTTTTATTATTATACCGTTTTCCAGCTTAATAGTGCATAACTTATCGTATCGAATAAAACCACCATTAAAATATTTAACACTTTCCCCGTTAAACCCTTTTATAACCCCCTCTTTTGGTATTTCATCAAATCTCATTATTTTACCATTAACTTCAACTAAAGTATCCTCGCTAAAACAAGCGTCCACATGGTGATTATATTTATCTACGATCTTGTTTGTTATCTGTCCGCTTCGAGCATCTACTTTGTACTTATAGTTCTGAAACTCAAAAATAGTATTTTTACATCGAGGGTGAATTATAACCTTATCAAAACTTCTAATAAACTCAATCCCGTCCTCAACACTCCCTTTTCCTTTTTCCGCCCCTACGACATTAAAACCCCTATCATTCATAAAACTGATTGTCTCAGGTCTTGCACTATCGGCATAAACAAAATGCTCTCTTATTCCGGGAACAGTATCCCAAAGTGCAGGAAGATTGTCTAAATCTGTTGATGTGTTGCGTTTGTCATTGAAAACAGCGCTTCATCAGACTGTGGCTCCGACTGAGATCATTGTTGCCGATGACGGCTCAACTCCTGATACTGCTGAACTTGTAAAAAAAATAGCAGAAGGGACAGATATACCACTCTATCACTGCTGGCAGGAGGACATAGGTTTCCGTCCCGCCAGGTGCAGGAACATGGCAATATCCAGAAGCTCAGCAGATTACTGTATCCTCATCGATGGTGATATTATCCTTGACGTGCATTTTATAGAGGATCATCTGCGACACGCCCGGGAAGGCTTTTTTGTACAGGGCTCCAGGGTTATCCTCAGTGAGGAAAAAACAAATAAGATCCTGGCTTCAGGTGATCCCCGTGTGGGCCTCTTTGATTATAATATCGGCAATCGGAAAAACTGTATCCGTTCCTCGATTCTGTCGCAGCTGTTTTCCTGCAAAAATAAAAAACTTGGCGGTATCAAGACCTGCAACTTTGCCTTCTGGAAACGGGACGCGGTAATGGTGAATGGCTTTAATGAGGATTTCGTGGGCTGGGGACACGAAGATACAGAGTTTGCAGCACGGCTGCTGACCATTGGTATTCAGCGGCAGAATGTGAAATTTAATGCTCTGGCTTATCATCTGTATCACCCGACCCATTCAAGGGACTCATTGGCACGAAATGATGCCCTGCTTCTGGAAACAAAGAGACATAAAAAAAAGTGGTGTGAAAACGGACTGGATAAGCATATCGGTAACTGCAGTCAGTGCACCTGATATGAATTTAGTCCACCCGCTTCTGGTAG
>JALWNS010000271.1 GCA_027083655.1 Bacteroidales bacterium
AGTTAATGCAGGTAAACAATTTAGAATGTTCATTTATCCAAACAAAAAACATGGACTACCCGGAACTTATAAGCAGTTATACCGTATGAAAACCAATTTCTTTAAAGAATTTTTAATGAAGTAGTGATAAAACAAGAGGCTGTCAAAAGAGACAGCCTCTTGTTTTTTATCCAACGTGGAAGGAATAATTATGCTAGTATAAAACTTTTGTTTCTTAATGGCTTTTCGATAACAAATCTTTCCTACATTTAAGCATCTTCCTCCTGGCCTGCATTATCATGTTCTTTGGGTTTATTCTCTACTTTTAATGGTACAGGCTCGGTTTTCTTTGCAATTTGTTCTTTCATGATAGTAATAAAGTCTTTGTATTTATTCATATCAATTGGATCTGGATCGAGTTCGCGATCCCAGGTTATACGCACACCTATAATCAAAATGTCGTCCACCTGCTCGTAAGTCTCGCCCATCCAGTTGCGTAAAGCGTTATGCAAGCTTTCTTTTTGTTCTTCAACAGGCAGGTCGCTAATAGCTACTAAGAGCTTACGTAGCCTTGATAGACGGAATTTTTTGCCTTTAGAGCTACCAAACTGGGAAGCATAACCATCTGAGAATGAATATATCATATCATTCTTTTCGACATCAAATAAAACAGTATTGAACTTGTCTTTCACATCCTCGAATATACCAATAGGCATACGGTCTGGCTTAAGCTCAATAAGAGTGTCTTTACGAACTATTAACAATGGGTTAAAAGCTCCGGAGAATTGTAAACGCAATGTACGTTTATTCAAAATATACAGTGCTATGTCCATACCATCTTTTGCTTCTTCTATCTTGCCTGTCTGGTGTAAAGATTCTATCACCCTGTCACGCAATGTATCCAGAATTTTACCTGCCTCCAAGCTATCCCTGTAAACATAAGTTATTTCTTCTAATAAAGCAGTACCTAACATTGACATAAAGGCTCCTGGCACACCATGACCAGTACAATCAGCTGCTACTACGATAACATTATCTCCGATTTTCTTAAACCAATAAAAATCACCCGAAACAATATCCCGGGGCAAGTACAATATAAAAAATTCAGGTAGATAGGTCTTAATCTGGCTGATTGGGGGCAGAATAGCAGCTTGAATTTTCTTAGCATAATAGATACTGTCCATTATCTCTTGCTTCTGGCGGGCTATCTCATCTCTCTGGCGCCGTGCGACATCACGCTGGCGGGCTAATTCATCACGCTGGGCGATAATTTCTTCCTGCTGTTGCTCTAGTTCAATATTTTTCTGCTCCAGCTCTACCTTTTGCATTTCTATCTCGTGTGTTCTTTGCTCTACCATTCTCTCCAATAGCTCATTTCGTTTTTTGAGATTGTACTCACGCCACTTAATAAAGGCATAAATTAGAGCAAAGAACAAAACAACCATTAAAACAATAAACCAGGTCTTCTTCCAAAGTGGCTTCATTATTTCAAACTTGACACTCTTATAATAGCTCCATATACCATCTTTGCCTTTTGCCCTATACGAAAATTCGTATGTGCCTGGAGGTAAGTTTTGGAACGTGGCTTTATAAGAATGTCCTTTCCAACCTGGATAGTTCTTTACCTTCAGACCACGTAAATAATACTCATAAACTAAAGATTCTTCATTCCTAAAAGACAAACCAGTAAGCTCAAAGCTAAGGTTATTTTCTCGATACTTTAGGTACTGGGGGAGTTTATAAACCAATTCCCCATTGAGATAAATAGACTCAATCTGGCAGTTAGGTGCAAATTTTCTAATCTGCTTTTTCTTGATGTCATAAGTAGCAATACCATGCAAGGTTCCAATCCATAATAAGCCTTTAGCATCCAGTCTTAGTCCATCAAAAGCTATCTCATTACCGGGTAATCCATCATTAGCATCAATTGTAAATTCAACCTTTTTGTCCTTGAGATTAAGATAGCTAAAACCTTTGTTGGTTCCTATCCACAAATAGCCTTGTTCACTAGCAGGCTCAATGGCCGTGACATAATTGTTTAATAATTCTAAATCATTGATTAACTGAAAATTACCTGCGTAAAAAATACCAAGGCCTGCTTCTGTACCTAAGTAAAGGGTATCGTTGATAACTTTCAATGTCCAGATTGTATGCCCGATGTCTTTGAGGACTTTAAATTTTTCTCCATTGAAGTATATAATAGAGGAATTATTTCCTCCAATCACCAGGCCATCGTATTCCACAAGCTGGTAAACAAATGTAGTGAGAGGGCTCTCAAGCTTTTTAATATCACTATCAAAATTCTTTAAATAGTATATAAAGTCGTTGGAACCTGTCAGGATAAAAATTTCATTCTTTGATGAAACAAAAACTTTATATACCTGCGGTAGTTCAAACGGAAAATTTCTATGATTAATTACATGCAGATCTTCTGGATCTATGAGATAAAGGTCAGATGTAGAGGCAACTACAATGTTACCATCAGGTGCTAAACCAACGGCATAAGGTTTTTCTGAATTGTCTAGTATTTGGGAATAGTTAAGTAATGAATCCCCAAGCCAATAAAGACTATTTGTAAAAGCTATCCACAAGTGGTTAAATCTATCGTATGCCAGTGAATGAACATAATATTTCAGGTTATCAGGATAAATTATCCTCAGGCTCTTATTAGTAAGTTTCTGTATACCTCCTGAATATCCAAACCAGTAATTTCCTTCGTTGTCTGTATAAAAACTTAAAATTTTCTGGCCAGAGAGGCCGATATGTTTATCATAGATAATTGGAGACTGCCGCAATGAGAAAATTTGGTATGCTCTGAAATTACTTATAAGCCAAATAGCACCATCCTGCGTCTGAATAATCTTTGATATAATATCATTTCCTATTTTCAACTCCTGGTTAACACGGCGGCCTATATCGCCTTTGCTTATACTGAAAGGATTACTATTGTAATAAACACCTTTGTTTCCTGTGAACCAAATATTCTGGTCTTCGTCTATGTATATGTCATAAAATATATCATGGGAGATAACCTGCAGATTGGAGTAATTTGTGTCGAGCAAATACAATCCTCTGTTGGTTGCTATCAGGTAATTAGCAGGAAAATCAAGGTATTCAATAGAGTATACTTTAAGAGGAAATTGCTTAAGCTTATAATTAAGGTCCAATGATGTGCTGTCGTGCCGTAATATTACAGTACCAAAGTCGCCATAAAACCACTTATTATTAAATTTATCAACATAAATGTGTCTAAAAGCTTTTCCCTGGTATACAGTGTCAAATCTGTGATCGTGGTATGCATTAATACCATGAAATGTTGCAAAATATAAAGTTTTATTCTTCAAATCTTGGTCTATGTCAAAGACCTCATTACCTAATAAGCCATCTTCTGAAGTGTAAGTTTGCATCTGGCGGCCATTGTATCTGACTGCACCACCCAAAGTAGCAAACCAAATATATCCATCCTTATCCTGAAAAATATCCAAAATATCCTCTTGAGGCAACCCCTGGTCTGTTCCATAAAAAACAAATGGGAACACACCTATGTTATATGCCTGGTGCAGAGCTATGAGGTATTTTTCTATAGACTTAAACGGCATACCTGTCTGCATCTTAAAATAAGTATCCAGTATTCCGTATTTCTCTGCAAACTCAAAAAATTCTAAAATCTTTTGTCTTAGCTTGGGTTGATTACGCTTAATAGCCCAGCCAACCTTTTGAATATCACCTATAATGAACTTTGCTTCTAAATTCGGATAATCAGAGATATTGTAAATAAAACTCTGTATTGTATAATCAGCCTTTCCCGAAGCTACTTCATCCATTAATTTTTCGGCAGGAGCATAGTAATAGTTTGTTATACCATTATCAATGAGAG
>JALWNS010000272.1 GCA_027083655.1 Bacteroidales bacterium
GTTCCTCTTGTCTATAACACGAAACATTGGCTGGGCAAGTATTATTTCCATTGTACTCTTTTTTATAATTGACAGACGTTGGAAAGAAGCAGGTTATAGTATTCTGTCAATGCTTGTTTTTTACTTCCCTTACAACTTATATAAAATTACCGTCTGGAATATTCACAAAGCAGGATTTGAAGGTCAGTTCAAGGCAATATTTATGAAAAACCCATACAATGCCCACCTTGGATATGAGACCTTCAATGGCTTTGTAGACCGTTTTCTGGTTAACTCCAAGCAATACTTATCGTATCATTTAGTTAATATCCTGGGATTCAACATCGACAACAATGGCAGTACATTATTAACAGTATTAATCTACTTTGCATTCTTTTACACCCTGGTTATATTATGGAAGAAAAAACGCGAATTACTCTTCCCGGTAATATACATAGGAATAGCTATTGCTGTCACTTTTATCACGCAACAAACTTTCTGGAATCAAGAACGCCTTATTCTTATTTATGTCCCAATCATTGTTATTCTCTTTTCGGCGGCACTATATGAACACTTTAAGGGGAGCAAATACTCAATTATTGCCCTCCTTTTCCTCGTACTTATAATTATTTTAAGTTTCAGTAGAACAATAAAATATTACAAACAATACAAACCATTGCAAGAAAGCATACTTTCAGGCAATAAATATGCAGGCCTCACACCCGACTGGCAACATTTTTTGCAGGTAGCCGAGTATGCAAAAAATAACCTGCCTGACAGTGTAAATATCGCATGCCGGAAACCAGGGATAGCTTTTGTGTATACGCAAGGAAGGGAATTCATCGGTATATACAAGTTTCTCGATGCTAATATCGATTCTGTTTTCAACCAACTAAATAAAGAAATGCAAGAGTATAACCGCAAATTCTTCGCTTTAGAAATACCACAATCCCAACAAATTAAATCATATTATAATTTTTATCCCTATTTCCCATATTTGCGTGCTTTTGTTAATAATTATAGCACTAAGACTATTTATTCATTATTTATTCCCGACAGTGCTAGCCTAGAAAACATGTCCAAGCTTGCACAAACGCAAAACTTAGTTTATTACACTGATATTCAAAAGCTAAGAAAACAAATAATCATCAAAGACAAAAATGACTACGCAGTATATCCTGACACCCTGATGAAATTCTTTTTAGACCGCAATATTGATTATGTTATTTTAGCCCGTTTGAGAAAGATACCTACATCAAAGAATGCAGGTTTTATTACTACCATACAGAGGTATATAAATTTTATGGAATTGAAATATCCTGGTACTTTCCAGATAATATATCAAGCAGGGGAAAACAATAATGAGCCTGCATATTTACTCAAAGTAAATTACAGAAAAAATGAACATTTAGTAAAACAAATTCAAAACCAAAAATAAATGAGAAGATTAGCACTTATACTGATAGCAAGTCTTACTTGGTTTGTTTCTATTGCAGACGAAGGCATGTGGGTGCCTATGTTTCTGAAAAACTATGTTTATGACAAAATGCAAGCCCTTGGGCTAAAGCTAACCCCCGAACAGATTTATAGTATCAACCATTCATCTTTAAAGGACGCAGTTATGATCTTTGGTGGTGGTTGTACGGCAGAGCTTATATCACCCGAGGGGCTATTAATAACCAACCATCATTGTGGGTATAGTGCTATTGTCAACCACAGTACAGTAGAACATGATTATCTTACAAATGGGTTTTGGGCAATGAGCAAAACAGAAGAATTGCCAAATCCCGGACTAACTGTCACTTTTCTCGTTTATATGGAAGATGTCACAGATAAAATCCTTCCATATATTCCTGATAATATAACCGAAGCCCAAAGACAACAGCAAATCAGTAATATTAGCAAGAAAATAACAGATTCTGTCAAGAGATATTGGAATTATAAATACGACGCAGAAATTCAACCATTCTTTTATGGTAACCAATATATAATGCTTGTGACCCAGACATACAAAGATGTGCGACTGGTAGGGGCACCCCCTTCTGCTATTGGAAAATTTGGAGGCGAGACAGACAACTGGATGTGGCCCCGCCATACAGGGGATTTTTCTCTATTTCGTATTTATGCGGATCGTAATAACGAGCCAGCAGAATATTCTCCTGATAACGTGCCATATAGACCAAAAAAATTCTTTAAAATATCACTCAAAGGCTATAATCCCGGCGATTTTACAATGGTTTTTGGTTATCCTGGGCACACACAGGAGTATATACCTTCATACGGCATTGAATATATACAAAACCTGGTAGATCCAACACGCATAAAAATACGTCAGGCTAAGCTTGATATTCTTATGCCTGCACTGAATGAAAGCCCTGCCACACGGCTTATGTATGCTAAAGAAGTCTCACGTATAGCAAATGGATGGAAAAAATGGATAGGCGAAACCAAAGGTCTTAGACGGCTGGCAGTGCTAAAAGAGAAACGTGACTTCGAAAAAGGCTTTGAGCAATGGACACAAACTACAGAAGGACAGAAATACAAAGGCCTGCTACAAGCATACAAAGATGTTTACAAACAAATGGAACCAGTAGCCAAAGCAAACATTTATTTCTACGAAACAATATACACAACAAATGTCTTCCGGTATGCAAGAAGCATCAACAAAATCCTCAGACAAATGGATACCGCCGAAGACGAACAAACATTCAACAACCTGCGGGACAAACTAATTCGTACAGTAAACTCTTTTATCCAAAACCATCGTTTATACGTGGAGAAAGCAATAACAGACCGCATGATTGATTTTTACTACAAAGACCTGGATAAGCAATATATTCCTACCTCCTTGGTTACAGTTATACAAAAGAGTAATGATCTTCCTGGTTACCTCGCACAGGCACGCAACCTTTTGCAGACTGGTAGCTCATTCTACCTGTTCACTGCATCACAATTCCTAAATACATCACGCCTGACTAAAATTTTGGAAAACCTCACCCTAAAAAATTATCCAAAGTACCAACACGAGTTTAATAACGATATTTTAATAACTTTATACAGGGACCTTGCAAAAATTTATGAAGAAAAAATCTATCCCAATATGTCATATTACCAGCTCAAGCTCGATAGCCTCAACAGACTTTATATGAAAGCCCAAATGACATTTGATAAAGAAAAACATTTTTATCCGGATGCTAATTTTACTTTGCGTGTAGCTTATGGCACCATAGGAGGCTACCAACCCCGCGACGCTGTAGAATATAATTATTTTACAACTCTTGATGGCGTTATAGAAAAAGACGATCCGGACATTTATGATTATAAAGTACCGGACAGGTTAAAAGAACTATACGAAAAGAAAGATTATGGCCAATACGCAGATAAAGATGGAACACTACATGTATGTTTCATAGCGAACAACCACACAACAGGAGGCAACTCCGGTTCTCCCGTAATAAACGCCAATGGTGAGCTTATAGGAGTGAACTTTGACCGCACATGGGAGTCAACAATGAGTGATTTAAAATATGATCCAGACCGCTGCCGTAATATAAGCCTGGACATAAGATATGCATTATTCCTTATTGACAAATACGCAGGAGCACACCATCTAATCGACGAAATGGTGCTTGTAAAATAATAGCATAATTTTTGCTTTTTGATATAAATAGTTTTTTTTCGTAGCTTTTGACAAATAATTTCTATCGTATGAAAATGGGACGGGTGTTCATATTATTGATCCTATTTATTTCATTGGCAATAGTCGCGCAAGGACAGAACCGTAGATTACAAAGAGCAGATAAATATTACAAAGTAGGTGAATATACAAAGGCATTAGACTTATATACCAAGCTTTATACAAA
>JALWNS010000273.1 GCA_027083655.1 Bacteroidales bacterium
TAGTGGTGGATATTTCACAAAAACAGTTACACATACTCTAGATGCAAATGGTGCTATTAAAATATCCTTTAATCCAAATACAACTACTGATAATGAGTATTCTGGTATAAATGATATTACTATCTCTACTGAAGATATCATTAACATAGACAATGCCAATGATATCTGCTACCTTGAGCCTATTCAAGATGGTACTCGAACTATTACTCCGATTAAAAGCTTGAGTGATCTCAGTGATGTTATTGTTTACTTTGACACCTCTAGTTTAATAACTCTTCCGTTTGGAGGTTCAAGTATTGATGATTGTTCAGTTGATGATGGAGCAAAAGGTATTAATTGTCAAGAAGATTCAACTAACAATAGTATAGGTCCAGTAGGTGTATTTAATGAAGGTGGATGGACATTTGATTTAGGTAATGTTTTCACTGATCAGGATCGCTCTATCAGTACTTATGATGACTCTTCATTTTTTGATTTTATCAATGATTTTTTTAGTACAACAGGTGCTATACAGGCCACTTATACAAAAGATGGCATTAATTATCAAGGGGAGATTAAGCAATGTGCTACTCAAACCAACTATATAGCCGGAGCTAGAGATTTTGAACTAATTAATCCGACTGATACACAAAATATCATTGGAAACACTCAGATCGTTGGAAACACCGTTGAATGTGTTACCACAACACAAACTATTTATTGTAACCAAAATACATGTTGGGTTGACAATCTACCAACATCAACTGATTATTCTAACTTAACCTGCGATAATACAATCGGCGATGTAAATGACAATAACTACATTGTTAAATATCTTGATATTGATGATGATGATTCTACATTCAATTCTACTTCTGCGACTATTGAACTTCCTTCAACATATAAAGAGATTGCATGGGTAGGTTTATTTTGGCAAGCACATATAAACAACACTTCTTATAAGGCATATAACTCTACAGATGGTTATGTTATGTCAAACGACTACCCTAATGGTGGGATTCAAGATACAACAGCAAACAAAGTAAAATTAAAAATTGGATCCGGTTCTTATACAGAAATAACAGCTAATGAGTTAAATTACTTTAGTTCTAATGATTATGCAAGATACTCAGCATTTGCAAATATTACAGACCAATTTACATCTATATATACACCTGGTTCCAATATTCTTATCACTGTTGGAGATATACTAGCCTCACAAGGGACTGATTATTCCCTTGGAAACTATGCAGCATGGACTCTTGTTATAGTTTATAAAGAAGATGAACTTAATGCCCTCTCAAAATTAAGAAATAACTCTGTTTATCTTGGATACCAATATGTAGCATCAGGCGATGATAACAATAGAGAAATAGTTTTAAATGACTTTATTCTTCCTAAAACAGGTCCTGTTGAATCTCAAATGGCAGTTTTTGCCGCTGAGGGAGAGTATGCATATAAGCCAGATACAATGAAATTAGATTCAACTTCTCTTGGTGATCCTGATACTGACAATGTATTTGATGCAAGATTAAGTAACTTTATAAGAAATCCGAGTATGATCAATAACAATGGTATAGACATCGATGTTTTTGATACAAGCGATATTATGACAACAAAAAGAGATGCTGATCCTAATGCATTATCTTATAGTGCAACCATATATTTAACATCAGATTGGGATTTATATTACCCAAGTATGGTCTCTTTCACTACTGAGCTATATAGACCTCGTGTTTGTTACTATATTGACACAATTAAAGATAGTAGTGGTACAGCTGTCTTTGAAGATAAAGCTTTTGTTGGTGAGGTAACTGCTAATGAAGAGTATACATTTGATCTTACAATTGCAAATATGAGAGCAAGTTTAACTGATGGTATTCAAGATGCTGATTTAGTACAAATCTATATGAAAATGACTAATCTCGACTATACTGCAGAGTCAACATCTATTAAAAATTCTCTGGAGACTACTTATAGTGCACAGAATGATGCATACACAGCGATTAGCACCGACTTGGGTGATTATAATGCAAGTAGTACTACAAGTAATTGGCGTCTTGGTATAGATGCTAGCAATGTAGATGGTGGAAAACTAGTTTCAGTAGATAGTTTAACTGATGCTAATAATGCTCACGTCTTTTTCAAAGGAGAATTTAATGTCGATGAAAATGCGACCAATATTGACTTACTAAATTATTTAGAATTTAAAGCTTCTTTTAGAGTCGATGGTCTTGTCATTACACCTGAGAATGCCTCCTTAATAGTACAATGTGTTGATTTAAATACTTCAGGTGGAATTAGTGCTCCAGCAGGGGCATATAATGCTGTTGATGCTGGTACTGCTTCTATTAAAACAAAAATTAGTGGTAGGGCATTTCCTATTCAAATTTTATCATACATACCAGGCACCACAACACCTCAAGCATCAAGTAAAGATTTAACTATCGATGTCATTGAGACACCTGTATGGATTGGCGATCCTACTACAGATACTAATCTTTGTACTAATGCACCTACAATTGGAGCAGCAGGCACAACAAATCTTGAAGGGGCAGATAATAAGATTATAACCATACCTGCTATCTATTCAGCATATACAAGTGCTACCATACGAATAACGGACTCCAGTTCCGTATCTTGTGCAACTGATCCATTTGCTATTCGTCCTGAAAAATTTACTTTATCTCCACCGGCAGGATCAACTATCACTGAGTTAACCTCTGGTCAAGATTTTTTGTTTCCTATTGAGGCAACTTTAGATGGTCTTAAAACAGCTACACCCAACTATACTATAGCTAGTGGTTTAGCAAACTTTCCAAGTTTAAATGCAGATAAAGTGACTTATCTAAGCACTGGAGTAGCAGGAGTACTGAATGGTACTTTAACGATTTCACCAATTGATTTTTCCTTTACAGATGGTGTTTCAGGAGGAATGCCTGTCAGCTTTAGTGATGTTGGAAAAGTTGAAATCAATCTCAAAGACAAACTATGGGCAGCAGTTGATGCTTCAGATGGAACACCTCAAGACTGTACTGATGATGGTGCAAACAACATAGGTGCTTACATTTGTGGTAAAATTACTCCTACATACATACCTGACCACTTTACCTTTGTAACACCAACCATAAGAAATGACAATGGTACAAGTAATGTAGGAGATTTTACATATATAGCTAATGCCATTCCAACAAACCCAATACCCTTTACAATGGCAGGGAGAATAGATACACGTATTGAAGCTAGAAACTCCAAAGGAGGGGTCACTAAGAACTTTGACCAAGCACCTACCAAGTATGAAAATCCTATCAACATTAATGTTACTATAGCAGGTACACCACTTGTAGCAAATGTAACCTCGATTACTCCAGCAAACTTAGCTGGAGCCCCTTTAGGTTTTAATGCAGGGACATACACTGTCGCATGGAATTCTACTGATGTTGATAGAATGTTACGTTTTAACTTCCCTCGCCAAACCAATACAGCTGTAAACCCTTTTCAAGTACTTCCTGCTAATGTTACGTTAACGGCCTCTTCTACATATGGAGCAACTACTGTCCAACAAGATACGAGTGGCTTGCCTGCAAGTATAGGACAAAGTGCTACATTTGTCTATGGTAGAACACATGCACCAAGACAACGATTTACTGGAAATAATGGAACAGTTAATATTTTCTATGAAAACTTTTGTTATGGTACAGGATGTGATAAATCACTCTTACCAAATGGCATGAACTCTACATCTTCAGATGATCCAAGATGGTTTATTAACACAAACCATTTTGTTACCGCTGGGAATGTTGGTATCATTACTCAAAAAAGTGGTGCTAATGATGTAACAGCAGCAGCTGCCGGAG
>JALWNS010000274.1 GCA_027083655.1 Bacteroidales bacterium
TGATGATTGTCCTGGTTAGCGACCAAAACGCAATGCCTGTTATAGAGACAACAAATTAATTTTTTGATTTTGAACATAGATTTAGTATATTGACACAAATCAAAAAAAGAAAAAGCAATGGGTAGGTATGTATTTCTGTTTCTTGTGTTTTCACTTTTGATGGCGTGCAATTTTTCTCCGGAGAAAAAATTGGAAAAGGTAGCGACCGAGTTGAATAAGCATTCGTCTGTGTACTTTAGTGCAGTGGAGAAGTTTGTTTATATTGGACAGAGGGACACTCTGATAACAGATTATGAAGTATGGCTCGTCCGCGAGCCCAAAGATACTGTTTTAGGAGGTTATGTGTGGGTTGATAATAAGTACCGCCCGTATTCGTTGGTATATAATTTTGATAAAGGTTTGTATGCCGTCTATCCTACAAAACACAGGGTCAGGTTTTATCCCAAAGTTGATCCTGTTTTAATATCTTATGGTGATTGGATAAACTTTTTCTTCCATCCAATGGATTTGATAACAAGGCGCGGAGACTATGATTTATACGAGGTAAAAGATACGGTTTTATCCGGTCAAAAATTTTTATTGTTAAGAACACAAAACAAGTCCCCAAACAGGACAGTAACTGTTAGTTATATAGTGGATACCAAAACTGGCTTCCCTGTCAAATCTATCACGGTCGTAAATAGGGAAAAACGCAGTTATATCGACGAGCTGGATTTCACTGATGTAAGATTTGAGCCTGTGGACACAGCTGCATTGAATAGCAAACTTCGGGACTATCTGGCCAAGTTCCCAATGCTGACTTTTGACGAGGGTTCTGATGCACAACTTCTGGCAAATATGCTTGAGATTGGTGCGCCTGCTCCTGATATAAATGGTAGCTTCTATCGCACAGGAGAGCCTTTTAAGCTCAGTGATTATTTGGGTAAACACGTTATTCTCGTTGAGTTCTGGTACACACATTGTCCTTATTGTGCCATGTCCATACCATATCTGGCTGAGCTTTATAATGAGAAAAAGGACAAGGGCTTACTTGTATTTGGTATCAATTCTATTGACAACAAGCCTGGCATGACAGATAAAGTACTCAAGTTTTGCCAAAACCGTAATATGACGTATGAGGCAGTGCGTACCACACAGGCTACAGACCGTCAGTACAAAGTAGTTGGTTATCCAACGATATATGTAATTGACCGTGAGGGCAGGATAGCATACAAAGATATTGGTTTTTCCATGAAGCAATATGAAAATCTACGCCAGGCAGTTGATAGTCTTTTGGGGCTTTGATACCGTTCTAGATTTTTGAATAAAACAAAGTCGCCAGGCGAGGATACATATACTCACTTGGCGCCTCTTCTTATTTATAAGCCACAGAAAAGCACCGGTGATATTGGGATCTTAGTTATTTGCCGGATCTACCACTGTGCCAAGGAACAAAATCAATCCTGTTGTTGTCTCACGTATTGCAAACATGAAGGGGTGATCGATTTTTAGCTCACGCGGTGGCATTGCTGTTGCCATACCAAAACCAGAAGTTGCAGCAGCGGCCTCAGTGCCTTTTTCATTAACCTCCACGAAAGTTTTTTGAACAATCTTGTCAATATAAAGGTAAGGGTTAATACCGTCTAAATCTGCATCTGTGCTAAATACTGATCGTAGTCCCAGGTTAGAAAGCTGATCTTTGAGTTCTTTGTATGAGAATTCAAATTTAAACTTTGGTAGATAAACAGGGACCTCTTTCTCAAAACCCATGATTTGCATAATACTATCCCATTTGACTGTATTCATTTCCATGACCAGGTCTCGTAATGTGTAATCATTTTGTGGCACCAAGACAACTAGTGAATAATTGCCATGACCGTAAAACAGCTCTCCTGCTACAAGAGAATCATTATATCCTAAGCGCATGTATGAAATTTCCCCGTTCATCATATCAACATTTATGCTATTGTTGGTGTCTGTGTAAAATGGCATCTTGGTAGTCTGTTCTTCAGGGAATTGGTCAAGCCATTCTCCGTAAAAATATATAGCGTTTAACAATACAGTGACATAGTTATCCAGGTCGTCAACAATCTGGCTAATCTTGCCGTTGGTCTTGTCTTTTACCCATTGGTTTATCTCATTGACTGTACTATTGTCAAAGGATCGAACAAAAATGTCTGCAAGATAATTTTGTTTAATAAATGTCTGATATGTCTGGTTGACGTCAAAACCACTGCGTATCCACAAGGAATTAGCAGGCGAGAAAGTCACTTTTTTGTCCACACCTGGTAATTCTGTTAGCAATGAATAATAAGTCTGGGCGACCTGGTCCTGGCTTAGTCCTCTTATATGAAGGACATTAATAAACTCCTCCATTGTCTGGCCACCACTGCCATGGTATAACATGGTTAGTACAGTGCTAAGGCTAAAAGGCGAAATCATATTATTCCCAGGTGTACATTTCTTGTCAGTAACCTGGCGCAATACGTCAAAACCTAGTTCATTAATACCTGCAATAACTTGAGTGCCGCCTTCGGGTAAATTTATGACTTTAGGATCGTAGAGCCCTTCTCCTGTTTCGTGTCTGAAAAGATTACACGATGAGATGACAAGCAGAAATGCGAAAATAAATGATATTTTACCAGAAAAGCCCATTTTAAATATTTTTGGGGTTTTTGATGATAGCCAGCAGGACAAAAACGCCTGTGGTTGTTTCGCGTATAGCAAACAGGTATGGTCTGTCTGCCTTTATAGAATATTCTGGCTTCTGGTGCTCGTTTATAATCCCACTAGTATAGCCACTACCTGCTTCTGTTAGCTTGATCACAGATTTCTGGAATGCTCTGGTAAGGTGCAAACCCTCACTGATTCCACTAAAGTTAGCTGTGGTGTCAAATACAGGTCCCAGGTTTAATTTAAAGAAATATGGACGTAAATCATAAAATCTGTTGAAGCTAATCTTAGGCATAGTGATTTCTACAGGCTGACGATCAGACAAGGCAACAATCCACGTATTCCATGTATCTGGAGAGAGATTACGGGCTATATCTTCTATTTTTTTCTCTCCGCGTGGAACAACGAGTATCATAGAGTAATTGCCCCTACCAAAATATATCTCTGCCACAGAAACAGAATCATTTTGCATGTACCTGGCCTGGGATATAACATCATTCATCATCTCAACATTGACCTGCTGCCCATTGCTCAAGGTAAAGGGCTCTTCCCTGGTGTTATCCGGGTTAAATCCATCATACCAATTAGCAGAAAAATAATAAGCATTAACTACATCCATAAGGTCATTAGGGTCAACGCTCTCGAAATATTTATCTATCTTGCCATTGGTCTTGTCTTTTATCCAGTTGTTCATGATGAGTAAATATTGATTATCAAATGGTTGTACAAAAACATCCACATGTAAATATGTTTCTGCCTTGTCCATGTAATCAGGCTTCAGGAGAAATCCGTCACGTATCCACAAGGCATTAGCCGGTAGAAACTCAATCTCAGGATCCACGCTGCCTAGATTCTCCATAAGCGTTTTAAAGGTACCATTTATTGTAACTTCTTCAAGGTTATCAAAGTGTAAAAAGCTTTTTAGTAAATCTTTAGTATCCCCTTCTGCACCTTCCCACAGAAGTGTTACGACTGCACTTAAGTTAATAGGTGAGATTAAGATATTATCTTCTGTCAGCGTGTCTGTTATTTTGCTCAACACATCCAGCCCGAGGTAATTAATACCATCGACTACTTCCAGACCATGGTTGGGCAATGTGATAAAGTTCGGGCTTACTGCGGGTATTTTTTTGCCCAACCATGTACACGACGACACAATAAGCCCAAAAATTAGTAATAC
>JALWNS010000275.1 GCA_027083655.1 Bacteroidales bacterium
AGAGTGAACAGATCAAAAAACGTGAAGAAGAGTTGAATAAACGTATGAAAGAGCTTGTTGATAAAGAGAAGGAAATCGCAGCATTTAGACGGCGTTATGAAAGTGTCTTTGCAGCCCTTGATGCAACATACGCCCACCTGGAATATTCTGGGGACTTTAAGCTTGTTTATGTTAATGATTATTTCTCTACCGTTTTGGGTATACCAAAGAACTCGATTTTAGGAAAACATATAAACGAGCTTCTTCCTGAGGCACACGAAAGTGCTAAGTGGTTAGAACGGTTTATCGAAGATTTATCCAAAGGTCTCGTTCGACATAAACAAACAAAGTATAGCTTTGGTTCTAAGACATTAATTTTTGATGAAACTTATATACCTTTGTTTGGCCTAGAAGGGGAATTAGAGAGGATCCTCTGTTTAGGTATTAATATAGAAAAGTTCAACCAAAAAAATGAATAATTAGACTATGGTAAGAGTACGTTTTGCACCAAGCCCAACTGGTCCTCTTCATATTGGGGGGCTTCGTACAGCTTTATTTAATTTCCTGTTTGCCCGTAAGAATAATGGCAAATTTATTCTTCGAATTGAAGATACCGATCAATTGCGTTATGTTCCAGGAGCAGAAGAATATATTATAGAAGCATTACGTTGGGTTGGGCTAGATTATGACGAAGGTCCAGATGTAGGAGGTCATTATGGCCCATATCGACAGAGTGAAAGGATAAACTTATACCGTAAATATGCCGAAGAATTAGTGGAGAAAGGATGGGCTTATTATGCTTTTGATACACCAGAGGAGCTTGAGGCAATGCGCCTGCGATTACGTGAAGCTAAATCGCCTGTGCAATTATACAATCATCTGACGCGAGATGGCATGAAGAATTCTTTTACTATGTCACAACAAGAAGTAAAAGCACGTATAGAAGCGGGCGAACCTTATGTAATTAGATTTAATATGCCAGCAGACAGGCAGATTATTGTCCATGATATTATCCGGGGTGAAGTCAAGGTCAATTCTAATACGCTTGACGACAAAGTTTTGTTTAAATCAGACGGGTTTCCTACTTATCATTTGGCCAACATAGTAGATGACCATTTGATGGAAATATCACATGTAATACGTGGCGAAGAATGGCTACCATCCTTGCCATTGCATGTGCTATTATATGAAGCATTTGGTTGGGAGGCACCACAATTTGCACATTTACCATTAATATTAAAGCCCAATGGAAAAGGCAAACTCTCTAAACGGGATGGCGATCAAATGGGATTTCCGGTTTTCCCTCTTGATTGGACAGATCCAAAAACAGGCGAGAAAACAAGAGGATACCGCGAATGGGGATACTTACCAGAAGCAGTGATAAATATACTTGCCATGCTCGGTTGGAATCCCGGTACAGATCAGGAAATTTTCACTTTAGAAGAGCTAATCGACCAATTCTCCCTAGAAAGGGTACAAAAATCTGGCGCTAAATTTGACCCTGACAAGGCCCGTTGGTTTAACCAACAACATTTACGCCGTAAAAGTAATGAGGAATTAGCAAAAATGTTCTTACCCATACTCCAATCACATGGTATTGATGTTGACATGGGTTATTTACTCAAGGTTATAGACCTGATGAAGGACAGAGTTGAATTTGTTGAAGAATTTTGGAGCAAAGGTTACTTTTTCTTTAAACCTCCCCAGGATTATGATGCTAAAGGACTAAAAAAGGCATGGAAAGAGCAAACACCCCAGATAATGAGGGATCTAAAGGATAAAATAGCTCAGATAAAAAATTTTACTGCAGAAAATATAGAAAAAGAGCTAAAAGAGTGGGTGGAAGAAAAAGAATTGAGCTTCTCAAAAGTCTTCACTCCACTACGTCTTTTGATACAGGGAACAACTTCCGGACCTCATTTGTTTGAAATGTTGGAGTTGATAGGTAAAGATGAAATAATCAAGCGTATCGAAGCAGGCTTACAAAACATCGAAAAGAAAAAATAAAGCGCTATAGTTATACTAAAAAATCCCAAATTTTTTTGTTTATTGCCAAATTTTCAGTTTCTTTGCACTCTGAATTCAAAATAATTAATAAAAATACTAGAGACTATGCCACATCACAAGTCTGCAAAAAAGAGGATGCGTCAGAATCTTAAGCGTAGATTGCACAATCGTTATTATGCTAAGTCTACAAGAACAGCAATAAAAAAATTGCGCAAGACACATGACAAAGAAGAAGCTTTAGCAATGTATCCACAGGTAGCTTCTATGATTGACAAGCTAGTAAAGCGCCACATCATTCACAAAAACAAAGCTGCCCGTCTCAAATCTAGACTTATGCAGCATATCAACGAACTGGGTGAGAAAGCTCACCATTAAAAAAACAAGGTCTTTCGCATTCTGTCGAAAGACCTTTTTAATATTTAGCCATGGAAAAAGATGCTAAAATTTATGTTGCAGGTCATACCGGTCTGGTAGGAAGTGCCATTACCAGACAACTTAAAAAAAAGGGTTACAATAACCTTGTTTTCACACCACATTCACATATTGACCTGCGCGACCAGGCGCAGGTCAAAGATTTTTTCGAACGGGAACAACCTGATTATGTTTTTCTTGCAGCTGCAAAAGTTGGGGGTATCTGGGCTAATAATGTTTACCGCGCTGAGTTTATTTATGACAATCTTATGATTGAGGCTAATATTATTCACTATTCCTATATCTATGGCGTAAAGAAGCTTCTTTTTCTGGGTAGCTCTTGTATCTATCCCAAATATGCCCCACAGCCTCTAAAGGAAGAATACCTACTCACAGATACTTTGGAATATACGAACGAACCGTATGCTATCGCAAAGATTGCTGGTATCAAGCTTGTTGAGAGTTATAATCTGCAATATGGTACAAACTTTTTGTCTGTGATGCCTACCAATCTATACGGCGAAAATGATAATTTTGATCTTGAGAAATCCCATGTTTTACCTGCTTTAATACGAAAATTCCACCTTGGAAAACTACTTATGGACAACGATTGGCAAGGTTTGAAGGATGATTTAAACCGCCTGCCTATAGAGAATGTTACAGGTGAAAATAGTGAGCAGGAAATTTTGGATATTTTAGCTAAGTATGGGATATACAAAGATCAGACAGACACATATATAACATTATGGGGGACAGGAAAGCCAAGGCGTGAATTTTTGCATAGTGATGACCTGGCCGATGCCGTTGTCTTTTTGATGGAAACACTGGATTTTGAACAGATACTAAAAAATGAATATAATATAAACAATCCCACATATCCATTGGTTGGTCCTGAAGTAAGAAACACCCATATTAATATAGGTGTGGGTGAAGATATTTCTATCAAAGACCTTGCTCTTTTGGTAAAAAAAATAATTGGTTTTGATGGGCAAATAATCTGGAATACAAAAAAGCCTGACGGAACTCCTCGCAAACTGCTTGACGTAAGCAAATTATTCAGTTATGGTTGGAAACCAAAAATAACGCTAGAACAAGGGATAAAAAAGGTCTACGATAATTATCTACAAGGGAAAGCAAAAGCAAGATAAAAAATGCGGTGCTTAGGGCACCGCATTTTTTAATGGTCGCAAGTTATTTGTGGTATAATAAAATCTAGAATTCTTTGAAGGGATTCTTCGAGACTTAATTTGTCAGTACGTATTTCAAGATCTGGATTTTGAGGTGGCTCAAAAGGAGAGTCTATCCCAGTAAAGTTTTTTATAAGACCTTTACGTGCTTTTTCATATAATCCTTTGATGTCACGCTGTTCGCATACTTCTAAAGGAGCATTAACAAAAATTTCTATATAATCTTCGCGGCCTATAATGT
>JALWNS010000276.1 GCA_027083655.1 Bacteroidales bacterium
ATAATCTTTTTTTAATCACTTCCCGATACAAAACCGGCTAAAGATATTTCCGAGCACTTCATCGGCAGTGATTTCGCCAGTGATCTCACCAAGGTAATACATTACCTGGCGGACATCTTCGGCCAGAAGGTCGTTGCTCAGTCCCATATCCAGTCCCTCTATTACTCGTTCTATTGCTTCGTGGGCGCGGCGCAGCGCCTCGTAGTGGCGGGCATTTGTGAGGATAACCTCGTCCTGGGCATGCTGGCTATAGCCTATGGCCTCAAGGAGGGTCTGCTCCAGTTGTTCAATGTTTTTGTGGTATTTGGCCGAGAGAAAGACTACAGGGTAATCGGCAGTATCAAAATCTGACGGCTTATCTGTCAAATCTATCTTATTTACGACGATTATTACTTTCTGGTCTGTGATGTGCTCTTGAATTTGTGTTAGTTTCTGGCGCCAGTCCTTGTCGCGTGCATCAATCATGAAAAGCACGATCTGAGCCTTGCGTATCATCTGTTTGGTTCGTTCAATACCCAGAGCTTCTATCTGGTCGCGGGTGTGGCGCAGGCCCGCCGTGTCTATGAAACGGAATAGAATACCCTGAATAGTGATAACATCTTCAATCGTATCACGTGTGGTGCCTGGTATGTCTGAGACAATTGCGCGGTCCTCCTTGAGAAGGAGGTTCAGCAGGGTGGACTTGCCCACGTTTGGTTCGCCGACTATGGCCACGGGAATGCCAGATTTTATGGCATTTCCGTAGCGGAAAGTAGATAGCAGCTTCTCGGTGCGCTGCTTTATCTGCAGGATAAGATCGCGCAGCTGGCTACGGTCGGCGAACTCCACGTCTTCCTCGGCAAAGTCGAGCTCCAGCTCTATCAGAGCGGCAAAGTCCACCAGACGCTGACGGAGGTCCCGCAGCTCGCGGGACACTCCACCGCGCAATTGGTTGAACGCCACACGGCGGGCCGCCTCACTGTTGGCGGCTATGAGGTCGGCAACGGCCTCAGCCTGCGCCAGGTCCATCTTGCCGTTGAGATAAGCACGCAAAGTAAATTCTCCTGGCTGTGCTACCCGTGCCCCTGCATTAACCAGAAGCTCAATGATTTTTTGTTGTATGTATAACGAACCATGGCAGGATATTTCCACAGAATCTTCGCCTGTATATGAGTGTGGTGCCCGGAACACAGACACCAGAACCTCGTCTATAACTTCGTCCCCGTCCACTATCTCGCCGAAATGAATGGTATAACCTTTCTGCTGGCTAAGTTTCTTCCCTTTTGCACGTGGACGGAAAATCTTCTCCACTATTTTGAAAGTATCTTCTCCAGAGACGCGTATAACTGCTATAGCACCGCTACCAGGCGCTGTAGCAATGGCAGTTATGGTGTCTGCGAGCATTGTTTTTTTTGGTTTAGATGTTTTTTAGAAAATCAAGCACATTAATATCATCTGGATAATCCCACAGCATTGGACGCTGCGACTGTCCTAATGGCACTGCATTGAACCCTGGTATCTGGGTATTAGAGACCACACATTGGATTTTCTCGCGGTATGCCTCCAGATAAGAAGGCACATTCTTCAGATCATTATAAAACTGGTAATAAACAACGCCTGTGGGTGAGACAAGGGCCAGGTCTTCCTCTTTGAGCAGGACAAAACCATTGTCCAGGAAACGCTCACGGTTCACGAGCATTATAGCGCGGTTGTACTCGTAATTATTCGCATATTTGTTGTAATTAACCAGATGGCGGTAACGGTAAAATGCTTTGAATAAGCGGTCCAGGTCAAAGCCCTTGGGCAAATAAATCTTTGAGACATTGCGGCAGCCCAGGCCAAAGTAAAGGAAAACATCATCTGCCAGGGCCTCCAGGTCCTCATGTGTCTCTTCTCCAGTGAGGACTGCGACAGAAGTACGGTTGCGGCGAATGATATTGAGATATTTACCAAAATAATACTCAAAATAACGTGCTGTGTTATCACTTCCCGTGGCTATTATTGCATCAAAGGGATAACCTGCGATTTTCTCTTCGGTCAAAGTGATATATGGCTCAAAACGAGGCTCAATAGCCAGTAGCACCCGTGTAATAGCCTTGGGCAGGTGTGTATCTTTGGACGAAAGCTTGGCCAGTAGCCTGTGTCCACTAATTAACACGCTAATATAATCCGAGAAGCCCACAAATGGGATGTTCCCGGCCATAACAACGGCCACAGTCTTGTCAAAACTTTTTTTCTCAAAAACTGTCCTGTACTGCTGGAGCCATTTCTCCAGGTTCTCCCTTGTTGTGGCCCCGGCAAGGGCGCTAAGCTGGTAACGCACAAATTCCTCGGCAAACCAGCCATTATAGTCATAAAGGCGTGGAACAAGATCTTGAAACTCCCTATAAAGTTCCTCCAAACCACTGGGCACAAGGGAGCTATCCCCACTGGCCACAGCCTGCATAAAACTGGACAGCTGAGCAAAAGCCTCTATTCTTCTATTCAAATCCAAAGCCGGCATATCACGTCAGTTCGTCTGTTTTGTACTTTGTAAAAATCCTGACAGATATTACAATCATTATTACCAGGACTATGATAAGGGCGGTCCACAGATAGACAGGCTTGATATATAACTGCTTACTTTCGGTCTGGGGATTACTGAGCTTAACAATGTTATATACCGAGACCTCTGGTCTATTAGAAGGTATTTTGTTAATAAAGTACTTAAGGTCATATATTGGTGCAGGAACATTCTGATTACCAAATTTTATGACATATCTCTTCCCCCTTTCGAGCTTGGCAATTAGATGCTCCTTAAGCTGGTAAGCACGTATATCCTCAAAGACCAGTGGCTCATTATTATTGTTGTCCACCACCAGGTAAATTTCCTTGGCATAATATCTCGACAGGAGCAACTCATTACTACTGTCGGAGCATAGATAGAATTCTTTTTGATTGTGGAAATAATATTGCAGCCTAATTTTCTTTCCTGTAGAGGTATCCCGTGTTGTTAGTTCGGCTTTCCTGAGGTAATATTCAGGACTTTTTATTTTAAAGTCGATTTTATCAATGTATTGTGGCTCCTTGAAGACAATTTTTACAATTGTTTTCTGTGGTTCGGTTGTGTCATCCTGGAAAAACTGTGGATGAGGCACCTCTACATATTCCTTTTGTTTCTTATGGACATAGAATGTGTAGGCATTGAGAACAATTATGGGCTCGCGGTTATAGTCAAAGAATATGACGCGGTAATATTCATAATTCGCCTCTGGTAAGTCATTAATTAAAAGTTGGGCAGTAGCCGAGTCGCTAAATTCCTTTTGATAGCGCACATTATTTTTTAAAATTTGCCAGTTCTTCAAATCATTACTTGCACTAATGTTAACCCATATTTGAGCATCTGTATTTTTTATAATAAAAGCCAGATTTGATATTTGCTTGTGTTCGGGGTTGTGAATCATAACTACAGTGTACTTCTTTGCAGTTTTGTGTTCGTTTTGTATCACACGGAGCTTCTCCCTTTTGGCTGTTTTAAATCTATTTTTTTCAGTATCACGTATATAAGGTATTTCCTTACCCCTAATATCATAAACTCTAATGTCAGAGAATTTGTAATTTAGTTTGCTAGTCACGGCAGGTGGTAAAAAAATATTATAAAAGCCTGTGGAATCGACCTTTTGTATATCGGCCTTATATTGGAAAAAATACTGTCCCCAGACCATTGAAGGAAGAAAAACCAGTATAATAAAAAGCTTCTTCATGATGACCCTAAAATTTTTTCAATGGATTATTAATTACTTAGTTCAAAATTATAAAAGATTGGCAAACTAATAAACAAAATTTAGAAAATAAAACTTTATC
>JALWNS010000277.1 GCA_027083655.1 Bacteroidales bacterium
TTTGAAGGATCCTAACAAGCCAATCGGCTCGTTCATTTTCTTAGGTCCTACAGGTGTTGGTAAGACTTATCTTGCAAAGCTCCTGGCCGAGTATCTATTTGATTCCCAGGATGCACTTATTCGTATAGATATGAGTGAATATATGGAGAAATTCTCTGTATCCCGTTTGGTAGGTGCACCTCCAGGATACGTCGGATACGAAGAAGGTGGACAATTAACCGAAAAAGTACGCCGCAAGCCTTATTCTGTCGTCCTGCTTGATGAAATTGAAAAAGCTCATCCTGATGTGTTCAATATACTTTTGCAAATGTTAGATGAAGGTCATTTGACTGATAGCTTGGGTAGGAAAGTTGATTTTAAGAATACAATAATTATTATGACTTCAAATATTGGAGCAAGAGACCTAGAGCAATTTGGAAGGGGAGTAGGCTTCAAGTCAGATGACGGGGTCGATAGCCAGCGCCAAGAATCTATTTTGAAAAAAGCATTAAAGAGAACATTTACACCTGAATTTCTAAACCGTATTGATGATGTGGTTATCTTTAAACCTTTAGGTAAAGAAGAGATTTACCATATAGTTGATCTTGAGCTTACAAATATCTATAAACGTGTGGAAGAACAAGGTTATAAGCTTGAGTTAACCCAAGCTGCAAAAGATTTTATAGCAGAAAAAGGTATGGATATAAAATATGGTGCACGTCCTATTAAACGGGCTATACAGCGATATGTAGAGGATGAATTGGCATCTGCAATAATTGAGAACCAGCCGCTTGCAGGCACGAAGTTTATTGTCGATTATGACAAGGATAAAGATGAGATCAAAGTCGACCTTATTCCCCCTGAACTAGATCAAGGAGGTAATAAACAACATAAGAACCAAGATCCAAAGCAAGAAGAAGAATAAAAGGTTTTAAGGGTTTATAAGCCCCAGGTAAAATGTTGCCTGGGGCTTATGTTTTTTGGAATATTTATCATGGCAGTGATGTACATAAAAATTATTTGCCTTAAAGCTTAAAACTTTAAGTAAATTATAATAATTTAGTGGAGAAATTTTGACATTTTGTAAAAAATGCGTGAATTAAAATCACTTTGCACTATTGCATTAATGTTATTAACTTTGCCGGTGGCATTAAGGGCTCAATATGTATCTGAAGATCAGTTTTTAGACGATACTTTGTTCGGCTACTACTTAGGTATTGTTGAAAAAGCTCTTTATCATAATGGGAAAGGCGCAGATTATTATTCTATTGACCCCATTACGCATGATACATTGTATGCAGAGTTATATTTAAATAAAGCTGTGAAATATCTGGAGGCAAAAACGAATATATACATGCCACGGTCTAAATTGGGAGGGGGTTTTATATTAAATGAGCAGGTTTTTGAGAAATGGAGGCAGTATCATAGGGTAATGGTATCTAGTACTCAACAAAGGAGGTAAATTCCGGGGTGTAGCGCAGTCCGGTTAGCGCGCTACGTTCGGGACGTAGAGGTCGCGGGTTCAAATCCCGCCACCCCGACCAATTAGTATTTTCATAAAAAAAAGACAGCCATACGGCTGTCTTTTTTTATTTTGTGATATTTTTTACCACCATTTGATATCAAACCTGTCTAAATTCATGACCTTACGCCATGTAGCAATGAAGTCTGAAATAAATTTTTCTTTATTGTCATCTTGTGCATAAAATTCTGCTTGTGCCCTGAGTTGTGAGTTGGCACCAAAAATTAGATCTACCCTGGAAGCAGTATAAACTTTGTTTCCAGTTTTTCTGTCAAATCCATCAAATATTTGAGACCCTTTGTCTTGGGCTTTCCATTCTATGTTCATATCCAATAAGTTAACAAAAAATTCGTTTGTTAACACCTCTGTTTGACTTGTGAGTATACCAAGATTACTGAAATTAAAAACTGCTCCAAGTGATCTAATGCCACCAATAAGCACAGTCATCTCAGGAGGTGTAAGAGTAAGCTGGTTTGCACGGTCAATCAAAGCTTCCTCGGCAGGAAATTGACACCCATTCTTTAGATAATTTCTAAATCCGTCTGCCACAGGTTCTAAATAACTAAACGAAAGGACATCTGTTTGTTCTTGCGTTGCATCGACACGTCCTGGAGTAAATTCTATTTCTACCTGGTAACCTGCTTTTTTTGCAGCTTCCTCAATAGCTGCGTAACTTCCTAAAACAATAAGGTCAGCAAGGCTTACACGCTTATTACCCTTTTGCTTTTTGTTGAAAGTATCTTTAATAAGTGTAAAAACAGACAAGACATGTTTAAGCATGCCGGGCATATTCACTTCCCAGCTTTTCTGTGGCTCAAGTCTGATTCTAGATCCATTAACACCTCCTCTTTTATCGGAAGCTCTAAATGTAGAAGCAGCTGACCAAGCAGTATAAACAAGTTCTTTAATTTTTAGACCTGAGGAAAGAATTTCCTTTTTCAGCCAATTAATATCGTCTTTATCAATGGGATCAAAATCAACACTTGGTAGGGGATCCTGCCATATTAGATCTTCTTTAGGCACTTCAGGACCTAAGTATCTACTCTTAGGACCCATATCTCGATGAGTAAGTTTAAACCATGCATGGGCAAATGCTTTTTCAAAATCATCAGGATTTTCTAGAAAATGTTTTGCTATTTTCGCATACTTAGGATCGTATCTCAATGCTAAGTCTGTTGTTAGCATAAAAGGCTTATGTTTTATGTTAGGATCGTGAGCTGATGGCACCATGTCTTCAGGATCTGGATTAACTGCTACCCATTGCCATGCTCCTGCAGGACTTCGTTCAAGATTCCAGTCATATTTGAACAAAATTCTCAAAAAACTGTTGTCCCATTTAATAGGATTAGGTGTCCATGCTCCTTCTAAACCACTTGTAATAGTATCTTTACCCTTACCAGTACCGAACGTATTTTTCCACCCTAAACCTTGATCTTCTATAGGTGCTGCTTCAGGATCAGGACCTAGGTGTTTGGATGGATCGGCTTTTCCATGGGCTTTGCCAAAAGTGTGGCCACCTGCAATCAATGCTACTGTTTCCTCATCATTCATACCCATACGGGCAAAACTTTCTCTAATTTGCTTTGCAGACTCCAAAATATTAGGCTCGCCATCTGGACCTTCTGGATTTACATATATTAATCCCATATGAAATGCAGCCAATGGTTTTTTAAGTTTACCTTTTTCATCGTTTCTTTCACTTCCCAGCCATTGTGTTTCTGAGCCCCAATATGTATCTTCTTCCGGTTCCCATATATCGACACGGCCACCTGCAAATCCATATGTTTTAAATCCCATAGACTCAAGGGCTACATTACCTGCAAGTATCATCAGGTCAGCCCATGAAATCTTGTTTCCATATTTCTTTTTTATAGGCCATAGCAAGCGGCGGGCTTTATCCAGGTTTATGTTATCTGGCCAACTATTCACAGGAGCAAATCTTTGATTGCCTGAGCTAGCTCCTCCTCGTCCGTCAAAAATTCTATAAGTACCTGCAGAGTGCCATGCCATTCGGATGAACAGAGGACCATAATGACCAAAATCTGCCGGCCACCAGTCTTGGGATTGACGCATAAGTCTTTCAAGATCTGATTTTAGAGCATAGTAATCAAGTTTCCCAAATTCTTCCTTATAGTTAAAACCCGGACCTGTTGGCTTTAGCTCCGACGGGTTTTGATGTAATAATCTTATGTTAAGGGCATCGGGCCACCACTTGGCTAGCATACTACCACCAATTGTGGTATATTTGAAAGCGTCTTTTGGATAGAGGCATTTGTTTGTGTTTTCCATAATCATCCTTTTAAGTTTACATGAAAGAT
>JALWNS010000278.1 GCA_027083655.1 Bacteroidales bacterium
ATTATTTGATTCTGAGAAAGCTAACAAACACTAAACTTTTTAATAGGCTTCTTATTCTTTTGCAGACTTTTAGTCAAGTTTCAGACGATGTTTGTATTTATGAGATTAAATTTTACAAGCCTAACAGTTTTTTTCGTGAATATTCATATGCTATTCTTCTGGCTCGCAGGATTTTAAAGAATTTTGACTACGATATAAGTTTGGCAAGAAAAGATAGAGGTATAAAGCCTTTTGTTATTGATATGGCTTTACTGTTTGAGTTTTATGTACTCGGTTTACTTTCTGAGCGCTACAAAATAGAATCTGTTGTCTATCAATTTAATGCAGGCTACGGCTATCCTGATTATCTAATTCCTGACCTTCAAGCTGTTTTAGATGCAAAATATAAAAGCTACCAGACTGATTATAACATAGATGATATTCGTCAGATAAGCGGGTATATGAGAGACTGTAGAATATTGAAAAAGATTGGGGCCATTGGTGATTGCGAGATTCCTATGCTGAATTTTATTCCAAGAGGGATTATTATATATCCAGATCAAGAGTCTGATGTTTATGACCTAGAGAATCTTGAAGATGTCAATGAGTATATGCAACCAATAGAAAAATTCTACAAATTCTATAAATTACCAATAAAACTGCCGGAAAGAAGAGTTTAATCTTTATCTATTAGAAATTTTACCTTGTTTTTTTTCTGGCTAATTATTATTTTAGTGTGCCCAAAATTAAGGCTCCATAGTTTAACTGGATAGAACGGGAGTTTCCGGAACTCCTGGTCCGGGTTCGAGCCCCGGTGGAGCCTCTTTTCTTATGACCACCACCACAGACGCAGGTTGTAAAGGAACCAACGAAGCTTGCGCTCAGGTACAAAGCCTTTTTTCACGAATACCAGGTATGTTATTCTTACCAATTCCTTGAGCTTTTGTGTTATACCTTTTCTTAGCGAGGTACCAAACAGGCTTGCCAGTTCTCTTTCTTGTAATCGCCTCTGTTTTAGGTTTTTTGATGTATAATCATGGTAATGATAAACGAGCAGGTTGTGGTCAATAATGATTTTCCAACCACGCTTGAGAGCCTCTGTTGCCCACAGGATATCTTCTCCAAAGTCCACATCAGGGAAAGGTAGCTCCATGAGCGCCTCCCTCCTGTAAACAGCAAAAACATTGTCCAGCCGTGCATAATAAAATTTTTCTTCATTATTCTTCGTGGCAAACCTGCCGGGGTCTAAGACCTGCACTTCAGGTGTGGAAATCGGCCTGTACCATTGCAAAGGATTTTTGTCCTTTTCGTGTGGCACTACCTGCTTGGCTCCCACGGCTTTTATTTGATAGTCTTTGAAATACTCAAGGGCCCTGCGAATCAAATCCCCGCTTGCTAACCTGGCATCTTGTACTGTGAAGGCTACAAATTCCCCTTGTGCCATTCTGACGCCTAGATTGCGTGTGCGGCCATGGCCAAATTCTTCGGGCCGGATTTGCTCTATCCTGACCGGATATTGTCTTGCTATGTCCAGTGTTTTGTCCCCAGAACCACTATCAATGATTATTACTTCGGTCTCTTCAATGCCTTCCTGTGTAAAGATTGAATCAAGGCAAGAAGCTATTGTTTTTTCTCCGTTTTTTGTAGGAATTACTATGCTCAGAACAGGATTTTTGTCCATAACTTCTTTATTTTACAAATTTTAGCCATAGAAGCCGCATCACATTATCGAAATATCTTTGTTCGAAGTTTTTGTGTATCAGTTGAGTGCATAATTGTTTTAGTTGTTCTTTTGCACGGATATTGTTTTTGTTTAGCCTCAGGTGCTTGTTCAAAAAATATATCTGCGAACGCCGTTGCTTGTAGTCATAAGCTCTCTGGCTAAGAGCGTCTGTGTGTACACTATAAATAACATCTGCGGGGTAATCCTGCATTAGTTTGTAAGAGAGCTTTTTATAAAAAGCCATGAGATGGAAGTCCACATCCTGCCAGATTAGCAGCTGCAGGTCAAACACAAGGGAGTGTTTGACCAGGGAAGAGAGTTTCCACACAGGACCCGCAGTCTGCCATGGCGATTGTAGTGAAAGAAATTGCAAAAAGTGGTCTTGCTGTCCATTAAGTTCGTGCCACAGGCCTTCTTCTTTGCCGGTTGAAAGGTTTTTTTTAATGGTCTGGAACACAAGGAAATCGCAAGTTGGGTTGTCTCTAAATGCCTTGAGGCGTTGCTCTAATGCAAAAGGCCGGAGCTGGTCATCGGAATCTAGAAAAATGATAAATTCGCCTCTGGCTTTCTGAAGGCCAATATTGCGGCAGGTGGCAGCTCCTTTTGGGGGCTGGTGCCGGTGTACGAGTTTTATTCTTTTATCTTGCTCCTCATACATCTTTATAATAGACACTGTACTATCAGTGGAGCCGTCATCAACGATTACCATCTCCCAGTCCCCATAAGTCTGGGAAATAACAGACATTATTGTCTTGCCTATTAATTGCTGGCGGTTGTACACAGGCGTTATGATACTAAAGCGCGGCATTATTACTGTTTGGTTTTGAATAATTTACGTAGTAAAGCTTTTGTCCTGATGCCTAGGTTGATAAGTCTCTGGCCGAGCAGTGGGAAAATTAGCATTTTATATGTCTGTGGCAGTCGCCACCCATCGCGCAGCATCTGTCCCCCAATCTTTTTAATGAGCCTCAGGTCCCGTGCATCCCATGCAAAGGAGTACATAAAGCCCAGGTCGTCACGGAGCCTGCGGCCACGGGCTTTGCTTTGACGGTTGTTTTCTTCTGTCTTTCTAGTTGGTGGTGCGGGCAAAGGCTTGCCAAGCTGTATATCGTCAGTGCCGCGCTTGCGGCGCTGACGGGCCATTTCTATTGCCAGGGCATTATAAAAACGGGCAAAGCCGCGGTAGCGGGACATGGCAGAGCTACCATGAATACGCAGAAAATACGTGCAGGAGTGCAAGATAACTATCTTTTTCCTGTCCATTATCCTGAGCCACAGGTCATAATCTTCAGCTACCAGGAACTCAGGCCTGTAATTACCCACCTCAAGTGCTAGTGATCTATAAAACATAACACTACCGTGTACAATAGGTGCGGCACGGTCAGGCGAGAAGTCGTCAAGCTTTAGTTCTTTGTAGTCTTTGCCCTCAAACCATTCTTCCCGTGGGAGGCGTTTGTGCCAAGCTATCTTGCCGTTCTCTGTAAGATGGCATTGCTGTGTAGCCACAGCCCCTACTTCTGGGTGCTCCTGGAGAAATTTGACCTGCTCTGCTATTGCATGTGGCAGGCTAAGGTCATCTGCATCATGCCGGCGGATAAGCTCCCCCCTGGCTAGCTCAACGCCGCGCCGTAAAGTACGGGCAACACCCTGGTTTTGTTGGGAGATGTACTTTATTCTGGGGTCTTTTCCCTGAAAATCTTTAATTATTGCCTCACTATTGTCAGTGGATCCATCGTTGATAATGAGGACTTCGAGGTTCTTATATGTCTGGTTGATAATGCACTGGAGGGCTTGAGCGAGATATTTTTCTGCGTTATACACTGGAACAAGGACAGTCACTAAAGGCTCAGTCATTTAATTTTTGTTTTTTGCGTTTGGGAAAAATCTTTGATAAAAGTTTTGTCAAAAAGTTAGTTTTTTTACTCCCGTCTTTTAGCCCGTATGGATAGCAGGCTGCTGCCCTGCGATAGTAATAAATTTGTAAAAAATTGTTTGATTTATCAGTTTTCATCTTCTTTTTGGAATAATTTTTATAGATTAGTAAAAGGGAACAACTTTCATATTTGCTCAAAAAACAATATTTTTACTCAAAATTTACTTAAAATTTTCTAT
>JALWNS010000279.1:0-1219 GCA_027083655.1 Bacteroidales bacterium
TCATTAATGATGTATGACAAAAAAAACAATACCGTTGAATTCTCCGGCGCATACAACCCCTTAGTTATTATAAGAAACAATAAAATATACAGTATTGATGGAGATAAAATGCCCATTGGGAAACACGAGGTAAATAAAGAATTTACTTGTAAAACTTTTAAGCTGGAACCCGGTGATTTAATATATTTATTTTCAGATGGATATGTTGACCAATTTGGAGGTAGAGAAAATAAAAAATTAAAACGCGGTAGATTTAAAGAACAACTATTACTTGTGTCTAAATTACCTATACCAGAACAACAAGAGCAACTTAAATTATTTTTCAAAGAATGGAAAGGAAACAATGAACAAGTAGATGATATACTAATTGTAGGCATAAAAGTAACTCAAAACACAACCTTATGAAAAAAAACATATTCATAATTCTTATTACAATTTCGGCAATAATATCTAACGCTCAAGATTTTGCACCGGTAGGTGCCCAATGGTATTATGACGAACGTTTTGCTTTTTCGGGAGATATTGATTACATAAAATTTACATCCGAGAAAGACACTGTGATTTTGGGTGAAACATGCAGAAAAATAACCAAAAGGCACCAACTTATTTGTAACGGAAGACCAAACGTGGAATATATTGTTTACAGAAACGATACGGTTTTCTTCCTTGATACGGCTTTCAACGAATTTCAAGCATTATATGTTTTCAGTGCCGAAACCGGAGATTTCTGGACAATAAAGTTTAAAGATGAAAATCAAAACATCGACACATTAACAATAAGTGTGGATTCCGTTTCTACAACCACAATAAACGGACAAAACCTCAAAACCTTGTATGTAACATACTCTAAAGATAATGATACCTTGCAGCAACCTTATACATCAACCATTATAGAAAGAATCGGAGACATTCATTATATGTTTAACTGGACACCCTCGTCATCTACCATAGTTTGTGATGCAAATTATACCTATGGTTTAAGATGCTACGAAGACTCCGTTCTTGGATTTTATTCATCGGGAGCAGCTGATTCGTGCAATTATAGCAATACCGATAATAATGAAATAGCATTATCGAAAGCATTTGAAATTTTTCCTAACCCAACTCAAGGATCAGTAGAAATAAAAGTCAAAGAATTTTCTTACTACACAATATCACTTTTTGACTTAACAGGCAAACAAGTTGAATCTTACAAAGTTTACGGATCGAAATTTAAAAT
>JALWNS010000279.1:1229-3766 GCA_027083655.1 Bacteroidales bacterium
GATGAAACAAATAAAAAAGCAGCAGATTTATTGGAAAAAACGTTAGCAATTTTCAACAAATCTACTGCCCTAAATTTAAAAAAAAGTAAGATTATTCCTCTACACTAAATTCTTCAACATCTTCATATGGTCTCTTTTTACTACCGAAAGCACTTACTACCATTCCGGTAATCCAACCTGCAACCAATGCAATTACTATAGTTAGTCCTATTCCTGTTAATTCAACACCAACATTCAAATTTGGAACTATTACCAAAGTTGCCAATCCCCCCAAAATCCCGGGCATACCATGAAGATTTGATACTCCACAAGTATCAACAAGCTTTAAGCCCTTTTGTAATTTTTCTTGTACAATGGCAAAACCAAACACAGAAATCAAGCCTGCCAATAATCCTATAACAACAGCAGCACCAAAAGATGCCGAATCTGAAACCGAACCTATCGCTACACCTCCTGCCAATGATGCATTTGCAATATCAGCAGCATCTATTTTACCGCGAAACATCATTGTTGCAATATAAGTAGCAACTGTAGAACCACTTAATGCCAAAATAACATTTATTCCGGTATGCACTACTAATTCGGGCGGTACAAGGGCAGCACAGAAACTAGGCCAGAAAACCCACAAAAGCATACTTCCTAACAATGAAAAACGATCACTTGTAAAATCAGAATCAATCGGAATATTCATCGCTTCTTTATTTGTCAAAGAAATTGCAGCTGCTATCCCAAATAGAGCACCAAAAGCATGAATCACAATAGAACCTCCCGTATCTACAAAACCACCTTTTTCAACCAATCCAAATCCTCCATCAAGCATAATCCATTCATTCAACATATAAAAAGGAATAAACAAAACACCAAGTATAATATACTGGTACATCTTAATTCTTCCCAAAATGGCACCGGATGTAATCAATAAACTAGCAGTAGCAAATTCCGCTAAAATAAGTGTATCTATTTCGGAACCGGAACCTCCAAACAATCCAAAACCTTTTAGCAATAAATAAACTGGGATTCCAACACTTACTAATAAAAAAGTTGCTGTTAAGGCCGAACGACCGTATTTACGAACAAATACCATTAAAAAACCAAACCCCAACAACAACATTGCCATAACATGAATAGCACGATAATATTTTTGCACATCAGTAAGTGTATCCAAACTATTGGTAGCAACACCTTGTGCAAATGTACTCTGACTCAGGAATATTCCTAGAAATCCGAAGAGTAACACCAAAATACTTTTTTTACTCATAATTTTATTTTTAAAAGTTTAGTTCGGGCATAAATGTATGTAATTATTTCTGATTTAATCTAACTCTATATTTGGTTTAATAAGATTTTCATAAAAATAAAAAAGGCTGTCCCGAATGAGACAGCCTTTTATTTTTTATTGTTGTTTATCCTTACAGTTCTTTTGGGCATCTTACCGTGGACATCATAAATTCCAAATGTTTATTATAATCATCCCAATTTTGTATAGGTTCCCTGGCTACACCTGTATCCATAGCAGCTTTAGCTACGGCAGGTGCTACTTTGTAAATCAATCTGGGATCCAACGGTTTTGGAATCAAATACTCCCTGCCAAATTCCAAATTATCTATATCATAAGCCTTCATTACTTCTGCAGGAACAGGTTCTTTTGCAAGTTCTGCAAGAGCCTTTGATGCTGCAATTTGCATTTCGGTATTTATAGCTTTTGACCTAACATCCAAAGCCCCTCTGAAAATATAAGGGAAGCCTAATACATTATTAATCTGATTCGGGTAATCTGAACGGCCGGTAGCAAAAATTATATCTTTCCTTACAGACATTGCTTCTTCATAAGTTATTTCCGGATTTGGATTTGCCATTGCAAAAACGATAGGATCATCTGCCATACTTGCTATCATTTCTTTAGTAAATGCACCTTCCACAGACAACCCAACCAATACATCAGCACCTTTTACTGCATCTGCCAAAGTTCTGATACTTGTATCATCTATTGCAAATTCTCTTTTATATTCGTTTAAATCATCTCTGTCTTTTGTTATTACTCCCCGGCTATCAACCATTATAACATTTTCTTTTTTTGCACCCATTTCTATGTAAAGCTTGGTGCAAGCAATGGCAGCAGCTCCGGCACCATTAACCACAATCTTCAAATCTGACATTTTCTTGCCTGTAAGTTCACATGCATTTACCAATCCGGCTGCAGAAATTATTGCAGTACCGTGTTGGTCGTCATGCATAACGGGTATATCAGTTTCGGCTTTGAGTCTTCTTTCAATTTCAAAGCATTCGGGAGCTTTAATGTCTTCAAGATTTATCCCACCAAAGGTCGGAGCTATTAGTTTAACAGTTTCTACAAAAGTGTCAACATCTTCGGTATTTATCTCTATATCAAACACATTGATACCTCCGTAAACCTTAAAAAGTAAACCTTTCCCTTCCATAACAGGCTTGCCTGCCAATGCACCTATATTGCCGAGACCGAGAACAGCCGTACCGTTTGAAATAACTGCAACCAAGTTACCTTTTGCAGTATATTTATA
>JALWNS010000280.1 GCA_027083655.1 Bacteroidales bacterium
ATTTAGTAATGATTCATTAGCATCGCATAGTGCTATAAACTTCTGTTGGTAATCTCTTTTTATCAATTCTTCGAATTTTTGCATATCATACAATACAGGAATTTTTGCCCTTAATGATTGCTTAGCAGCTGCTATCTGTATTTTCTCCAGGCGTTCTCTTTTTATTGTTTGCTTCTCTGTATATTTTGTAATGACCGGTATAATTTCACTAATACCTATCTCAGTAGCCTTTTCTATAAACCACTCATAGCGCGTGTTATTTTTCAAAGGAGGAAGTGCTACTGCAAGATGGTAGGGTACTTGCCCAAAGCCCTCATATTTTGCCTTTATTTCTACAACTGTCGATCTAGGATCTGGTTGTACTATCTCTGCTTCATACATAGTACCCTTGCCATCTATCAAATTTATCAAATCGCCCTTTTTGTGGCGCAAAACTTTTGTACAATGTCTTGATTCTTCACTAGACAATGTAATAATCGACCCTGTGACATGTGCATAAAAAAGCTCCATTGTCCCCTTGTTTACAGTTTTTTACCATAAAGACTAAGAAAACGTAGTAATTCATCAAACTCTGCAGTACCAACAGTAAAATGTTTAGCCAATTGGCGTTGCTTTTTTGACATCTGGCTTACATATTTCTCTGCCCTATTGTCATAAGTAGCAACACGCATAGTGCCGTTCTTACCTTTGTATTGATACCAGAAAAAGTACCATACATCTGGTGCTACCTCAATGTACATCAAAATACGGCTAATACCGTTTCGCTTATAACGAAATTCTACATAGCCATTAACATATACATCCAACTCCTTACCATTGATTGACAGGATAGCAAAACGGTTATATTCCTTTGGAGTACGGAAAGATACGCGGTTCTCATCCCATATCAAATTCAAATCTCCCAACACGATAGTTCCATCCAATGAGGCAGGTAGCTTGGAGCTTTCTACAAAAGCCTGTTTTTCTTTGCCAGTGTTTGCAGCCAGTAAAACAGTATTGTATAAATTCTTATTCTCATCGAAAAACACAAACTCCAGACTATCGTTATTATTAATGTCTTTTATCAAATTATCTAACACCCTCGATGGAAAAGGAAAATCAAGAGCAACGATCGTAGAGTAAAAATTATTCTTCTTATCTTGCAAATAAGCTCTATAACGGGACCAAACCCTATAGTGCAATACATCACCATAATCAATCTGCCAATCTACATTATTCTCGGCAAAGATTAAACAACGCTTATAATCATAACCTACCATAGGCAAAACAGTATCAGGGTTTACAACCTTTTCTTTAGGTCCTATTATGTAATAGGCTTTTCTTTCACTATAGGTCAAATATCCCCTCACAGGCATGAGTTGGCGGTCAGTATTATCAGGTATTGGAGTCAAAAAAGTATTGTACATACGGTATCTTGATTGGTCTATTTTGTGCACAACTGGTGTTGCATACAATCTAGCCATCTTCCCTTTAGCAGGTATTGTTATAGGGATTAGTATAGTATCAGGATTTATTATAGTATCGATTGCAACAAGTCTTGGATTTAAGTCTTCACATTCATTGTTAATCCCTACATATCCATTGAATTTCAGAAACTTCTCATTACCCTTAAGTAGTATATCCACATTGGTTTCCCCGCCATAAAATTTAAAATAATCATTAAGTTTGAGGGTTGTATCTCCAGGAAGATCTGCATATCCATAGGTGGTTGTATCCACTACTGTAATTGTATTAAACAAGATTTTCTGGTCTGGCGGATAGGTATAAAATCCAGTAGCCGTATAATCCAGGCTATCTTTTACCTTTACTGCAGCATTGTATATCCTGTGTTGATACTTGCCTGCCAAAATTGTAGCATCCCTTATTGTATCAATCTCCCCTCTTAATTTTATCACAATTGGATGAGGCGAATGTATCCGGGCATCTGCTATTTGCAAAGATGGTACATCGTATGCTAGAAGCAAAGTTTTTCTTGGGATGAATGTAGTCCTCGAAGCACTAAAGTTAACAGGATTACGCCGGCGCATCGAAACAAGCCTTGTACCGCTCAGGCGAATAAGCTTCGGATTTTTCCCGGCTATCTGGATTAAAGAATCACGTTGTTCCTGAGAAGTAACAACCGTATAGCGGGGATCATCCAGGTTTCCGCCTATGTCAATAAGTCCCTCATTAATCTTCCACTGGAAATGGTCAGAATAAACAATATAATTATTACGGGGAAAAGACACATAATTTTCTACAGTATTAGAAACAAACGTTCCTATCTGAGTGGTTAAATCCATATAACAGCTAACATTTTCGGTATTAAACAATGTTTGGCTAAAAGTACTGTCTTTAAGGACAAAAGTACATGTGTCTGAGGTAAAATTATCATAATCAAGAACAAACTCATCCGAGCGAATCTGTGCATCAATAAAATCTATTTTACCACTTGCTCTGACACCATTATAGCCTATCTCAAGTACAGCGCTATCCAAATATGCCCTTTTTTCTCCTTTAAAAAAGTTTCGATATATCTCTATCGGCTCATTAGAAGCCTGTACTACGGTCATTGTTTGTGTTGAATCTTCATTATTCACAAGATCTATTTCTGCCTTATAATTGTATACCATAGCTGGAAATTCACTAGGATAATTTTGTGCTATTTTCTGCTGCTCATCCACAGGATACATTATCAACGTATCAGTGGTACCAACTAACCTGTTAGGAAGCAGGTTGAAGCGCCCCCAGGCATAAGTGCTTAGGAATTTTAAATATGACTGTGAATGCAAACCGTCATTATCCAGCTGCATAGACCCCACCAAGCGTGCCGCACCAAAAATTTCAAAACCTTTGACTGTATCGACCGTACTAAAGCCCAAAGATTTATCATGCTGAACAGAAATCTGTATACTATCTAAATCTGCAAGGATAGAAGAATGAAATAAACCTGTCATGGTTATCTTATCAGGTGTAATAAACAACAGGTTGTCCATTGTAAACGGATAATTCATGAAATAAAAGTCATTAGAGTCTACCGGTGCTCCAGGATAATAAATTTTTGAATTAGTCTTGGCCTCTAAACATGGATAACCATCATCATCCTTGGCTAATAACCCACTTTTATTATCCAGTTTGTCAATACAAAGCACACCGCTGAAATAATGTATAACAGAACTACTCGAATCGATAGCATACTTATAACGGTAAACATCTAGTGTATCCCCTTTGTCTGTAATAAGTGAAGTTAGATAAGTCGAGTCTACTGCCCTGTAAAATTTCATCCACATATTTTCAACATAGCCAAGATCGACACTAAAGCTATCCGAACGATAAACAAAATTTTCCCCTTCCAGGCTAATTAAACCAGCTTGCATGTATCCATCAAAACGTAAATTAAATCCCTTCAAGACTGTAATCTTATCTGCATCAACAAGCACCTGCCGGGTGGGAGATAGATAAAAAGGCTTCGGGCGATAAATGTTTAACTCCTTTGTCGCTAGATTTAAAATAGCATTTATACCTGTACTCCGGAGAGAATAATTACCTATAGAACGTGCAAACATAACTGTGTCAACAGCTGCAACAGAATATATCCGGATTCGGTCAAAGTCCTCGGTATATTTGTGCAATTTACTAGTATCACCCAAATAAATATTTCGCAAACTAGCCTTTATGATATGATAAAACTGTGGGCTAATATCAGAGATAACTACCTTACTCAGATCATCTGAATAACTCAATTTAATCCATCCACGCTGCACCATTTTGTCTAAGAAACTAA
>JALWNS010000281.1 GCA_027083655.1 Bacteroidales bacterium
GGTATGTAAACAAAAGCAAATTAATATAAGTTTCTTTATCGTTATAGTCAATGCTTTCTTGGATAGGAGCTACAACCCAGATGAATATTTCCAGGACTTTAGCATTTTAGATATAATTATGTACCTGAAAAAGGCACACCAGGATTATTTATTGCAGCTGGAATATATAGAAAAACTACTATCCCAGGTTCTTGCTACATGTTGCAGAACAAAGCAAAATGAGGTGGGCCTCATAAACGATTTCTTCCTGTCTTATAAGAGGGATCTAATTAACCATATTACCTTCGAAGATACCCGTATTTTCCCATATTGCCTTCAAGTCGAAGACAAAATAAACGGCAGGAGGTCACTCATTGAGCATTCTGTCGACCTGGAGTATTATAAGTCAGAGCATATGAATATAGAGAACAAGATTGTGGATCTGAAGTCTATCTTAGTTAAATACTTACCGACAGATAGTCCTAGCCAGATACTTAATACTTTGATTTTTGAGCTATATGATTTTGAAAATGACTTATTTAGCCACCAGAGTATAGAAGACCGCTTGCTATTACCCAAAATTGAGTGTATTCTAGAAAAACTCAAGGTTTGATTATGGCCAAGAAAAAGAAGTTCTATGTGGTATGGGTTGGGCGTGAGCCTGGTATATATGACAATTGGGAGGACTGTGCAAAACAGGTCAACCAATACCCTAATGCCAAGTACAAGGCTTTTGATTCTTTAGAGCAAGCCAAAATTGCTTTCGAAAAATCCCCCGTAGATTATATACATGAAGGCACTGGTAAGGATAAGGTTAAACAAACAAGACCACATGCTACTGGTTATATTAAAGAGGCGGTAGCAGTGGATGCTTCAGCGCAGGGCAACCCCGGCATTATGGAGTATCGTGGAGTAGATCTTAAGACAGGTAAACAAATCTTTCGTGTGGGGAAATTTTACGATGCAACGAATAATATAGGGGAGTTTTTAGCCATTGTCCATGCTCTTGCTTACCTAAAAAAACAGGGGAAAAATTGGCCTGTGTATTCCGATTCTGCTATTGCTATTAAGTGGGTAAAAGAAAAAAAATGTAAGACAAAACTCCAGCCAACGAGCCGTAACAAAAAGGTATTTGAACTTATACAGAGGGCAGAAAAATGGCTCCGAGAAAATGATTATATAAATCCTATTCTTAAATGGGATACAAAAAAGTGGGGAGAAATACCAGCAGACTTCGGACGTAAATAGTTTTTGATTAACTTTGTTTAGTCTAAGCAGGTTTGCTATTAAATGTAAAAAAGCTTGTGATAGTCGAAAGCCGGGAATGCAGCTACTTTGTTAGTAAGTTAAATGTCTTGTAAGGACACAAGTACGGGATTAAAAAACTAAAAACTATGTTGATAGTAATTGGTATTCTGTTATCAGGCATTTTACTGGGCTTTGTTCTCAGAAAAAGGTTAAATGAAAAGTTTTTAAATAGGTTTTTGCTCTATTCGATATATTTGCTTTTGTTTCTAATGGGCGTCGGGATTGGTACAAACAAGCAAATTCTGGAAAATTTATTATCCCTGGGCTTGCAAGCTTTAGCTCTCACATTGGGGGCTGTTGCCGGAAGTATACTAGTTGTCTTTTTGGTTTATAAGTTGTTTTTCGTAAAAAAGGATAAATAAATTGTTATGAACGAATTTTTCTATGCTTTTTACTTGCTATCAGGTCATTTTGATAATCTTTTGGCGGTTAATAATATAAATATAGGCATAGATTTGGGAATGTTGATGTCCTTTGTTATGTCTGCCGTTATTTTGTTGAGAATTTTTTTTGTTTCAAAGTTTAGGATTCCTGTGAATTTTTTTCATGAGCTATTGATCTTGTTGTTAGTCTTGTTGATAGCATTGGTTAGTTTACTTTATACAAAATCTCCTGATTATTCAAAGTACAAGACCCTGTTTTTTGCAAAGGAAATTATTTTATCATTTGCTTATCCTTTTTTAGTGCAGAATTTTGATGTCAAGAAGTTTATTAAATGGTTTGTGTTCATATTATTTAGTTTTACAACAATCTACATATATGAGCTACAGGTTTTACCCTATAAAAACGACCCTGTTTACAAGAGGTTTGTGTCAAGGTACCTGGAGGTTGGTATTGCAAATGGAGTAGTTTTTTTGTTAATGGTTTTTAGTAGCAGTAAAATATATAAGAATGATTTTGTCCAATTCAGTGTAGCAGTCTTAGCCTTAGTGTTTCTTGTATTGAGTAGTGCACGGGGACCAGCAATATTCCTGATAGTAGTGTTGATAGCTGCATTATTTATCAAAGGCTTTTCCTTTAGAATAAAAAAGTCCTGGTTGATCTATTTCTTTTTCCTTGTTTTTATCTCTTTGCCTTTTATAATTTATGTTTTTATGTCAAATCCAAAGTATTATTCCTTGCTAAACAGTTTGCTTAGCCGTACAATAATGCGTTTTTCCAAATTCTGGGGCTTTATTACAGGTCATGGTCTTGACGAGTCTACTTTTGATAGGATCTTGATGTGGAAATTTACTATCAACAAGATATTCGAAAACCTCAGTACGATATTGTTTGGATACGGTATAGGAAGTTTTGGTGTTATGTACCTGGGCCAAGATATACGAGCTTATCCTCATAATATCTTTTTGGAAGCATGGTTTGAGTTGGGATTTGTAGCTTTTGTCCTTTTTGTGCTCTTCTTTGCAATACCACTTGCGCAAGGTAAAAGAAACCCTTATGTTTCCAGTATTGTAATTTTCTATCTTTTGTTAAATATTCTCAAGTCATATTCTTTTGCCGATATGCGTATAGTCTACGTTTTTATGGCAATGTTCATTTATCCGTATGTTGAAAAAAGTGTCAATATCGCATCTGTACCAGACATTAAGCCTCTGGATAGCCAGTAATTTTGCGGATTTTTTTGTATAATGGTTTGAGCCTTTTATACATTTTCTGGTATACATGGTTGAAAAGTTCATCATACAAGGCGCTGTTGTTTTTATCCGGTTCAAATGTATCCTTATAATGTACCATTTCTTTCACTGCTTGTTCAATGTCCTGGAATAGCCCAAGTCCAACAGCGGTTATGATAGCTGCACCAAGACCAGAGGTCTCATGTGTCTGCCCGCGGACAATTGGTTTGTTGAATACATCTGCCGTAATCTGGCATATTTCCTTGCTTTGGGAGGCTCCTCCAGATACGGCCAGGCTTTTGAAATTTAAATGCCCCCTTCGTTCCAGCCTGTGCATGCCATCCCTTAGCCCGTATGCCAGGCCTTCTATGACAGCACGGTAAACATGGGGTTTGCGGTGCACATCACCAAAGCCAATTATTGCCCCTTTTGCATCATCCTCGCCCAATCCCGGTGTCCAGTATGGCTGTACAACCAAGCCCATAGACCCTGCAGGCGCCTGATGAAGAAGTTCATTCAAAACTTCTTCTGCTTTGACACCACGTTTGTTGGCTTCCATTACTTCCCGGTGGGCAAACTCTTCTTTGAACCAAGTGATCATCCAGAAACCACGGTAAATTTCAATTTCAGGGTTCCAGTGTCCGGGCACCACAGCAGGATAACTGGGGAAAAATGGTATTGGCTCAATATAATGGTCTAGTGTAGTTTGGATAGTAGCAGTGGTGCCAAAGCTGAGGCTGGCCTGCCGGGCGTCTATGACGCCCACGCCCAGTGTCTCGCATCCTTTGTCCGAGCCACTGGCGACCACGGGCAAGCCCGTGGGCAGGCCAGTCTCCCCAGACGCCTGCCGGCTTACCC
>JALWNS010000282.1 GCA_027083655.1 Bacteroidales bacterium
ATTTTACTGCTCGTTATAAAATTTTCTTTAGAGAAAATCTTATTGAGTAAGTATAAAATTCTATCTTTTGTGCCACAGATAGCGCGCGTCTTATGCGACTGTCTTCTTCAGGTGCAATTGTGCTGTGGCAGTTCATGTTCAACAATAGGAGTTGGAACTCAAAAAACAGCCTCCACCCTTCTTGAAGAGCGCTAGCCACCCCGGCTCCAAAAACCCCTGTTATCGTACCTCCTCCAAAATAAATAACTATATTTTTTTGACTTTTCCATTTCTGTTAGTCTATTATATAAAATTTGCCCTGTTTATAGTTATTTAAGAGTTTGGCCGTTGGGAAATAAAGCGGTTCGGGCAAATTATCCAAATCAAACCAATGCCACTTAATAATTTTGTCTGGCTCCATAACTCTCGGCTCGCCTTCAAAATCGTCAGAAAATAGACCTACTGTAATAAAATGCGCAGTATCCACCATGTCTTGGTTTATTGCTATTACCTTTACACTTTCAAGTTTAATACCGGTTTCTTCCAAAACTTCTCGTTTTGCGCACTCTTCAAGAGTTTCACCAAATTTCAATTTTCCGCCGGGCATTGTCCAAGTACCTGCACCTTTAAGTTCGCTTGACGCTTTTTCAGGGTCGCCATGCCGTTTACCCAGCAATACTTTGCCGTCTTTAATCATCACTACACCAACTCCCACTCCGACTTTTTTATCTTTATCTGTCATGACTCAATTATAAAACATTTTCTAATGTTTGCCTATTTTTCAATTAATACAAATTGATTCCATGTCAATAATATATATTTTATTGATTTTTTATGTGTTTTAGGCGTATAATGCAAATATATGAAAAATAAAAGCGTTTTCTTGATTGCTGTTCTTATACTATTATTATCTAGTGTTAATTTTCAATATACTTTTGCGCATCCTGGGCGCACAGATTCTTACGGATGTCATATTTGTAGAACTAATTGCCATAAATGGGGTTTAAGTTACGGAGAATATCATTGTCACAGAAGCAAAGGTCTACCCCAGCCCAAGCGCCCTATAAGAAGCCATAAAGGCAACCCAGGAACCACAGAATATTGGCCGGAATATGAAATACCAAAACCCAAAAAAGAAACAGGTCCAATCCCTAGTCCAATAAAAATTCCAAAACCTGCAAATATAAAAAGTAAACCCATAGAAAACAAAGTTAGCCCATCCAACGGCTTTATGCATTATATCTTAACCCTACTATTAGGGATGTTCGGATTGTAAAAGCTTTACAATATAAATAATGTAGTTTATTCAACCACTATTTTATCACAAACGACTTCAAATTTTAGAGATTTTGAAAGAATCTATGAGCAAAAACCTGATTCACAACACCTTATAAATTCCACGGGTTGGGTTTTATACATTTTTTTCTAGCTTGTTCAACGGCTTCTTCATATTCATACAACAAATTCTGTAATTCATCTTTTTCATCTTCAAGTGTACTAATTTCTTCCTTGAGTGAATAAATGTCTTCCTTTAATAGAGCGTTATTTTCTGACTCGTAAGAAAGCCAGGATAATGATATTAAAAACATTATAAAAATCATGGTACAAAGAATCGTGTTTATGTTGGTGTCACGCACTTCCTGATTCTCCTGGTTATTATCAAATTTTGGTATACTCATAGCATGTTATTATATCACATGAAATCATAAAAACCCCAGTAGCTAATACCTCACCGCTTTTGTTACACTTTCTCTCTAAGAATATTCAATGGGTCTTTTTAAATCAATACCAATATGTGGCCTCTCGTAGTTGTAGTTGTGCCATCTTAGTCACTTTTCATATTCTTGCCCTAGCGCACCAAAATCAGAGAAAGGAGCTCCTTGCTAGATAAATTCTTCTTCATATGTTCTGAAACCCCTTTCTATCATAACATTTTTGTGACCCAATTTTGTTCTAATGATATGTTAAAATGTAAGTATATGTCTAAAGTTACAAACAATCAGGATGCTATAACAAATTTATTCGCAGAAAGATTAGAACGATATAGAAAACGGACATCTAGTGATGTAATGAAATATGTAAGTGAGATAGAGAAAAAATATAGATTTCAACTTAACGCGAATAATTATTTAGAAGCATTTTTATTACAGATACCAATAGTTGAAATCTGGCTCATTTTAATATTAGAACATAAGTACATACTCATACACTTCAGTTTAGTGGTAAAATTTAAAGAGTACTACAACTATGATTATAGAAATAATAAGACAACATTGTCAGGTCTCATAAATGAATACAAAAAGTTTTTTCCCGATTTAATAGGTGAATTAATCTGGTTTAGAAATAAAAGAAATTCGATTAGTCATTTTGTCTTTGAAGAAGAAAAAATAACAAAAGAAGATGTGGAGCGTGCCAGCAAGTTGATTGACACACTAAAAGAAAAAAATCAAGAAGTATTTAATGAAGTTAGACTAATATCAGAATTAGTTAAACTAATACATAAACAGCCATAAAAACTCTATTATAATATTTTATCTAAATATTTGTTACAAATGTTGTAATTGGTATTTATTATTTTATGCCATTTTTATCAACTAACTCCCTAATGGTTTTCCTTTGATATGTCCAAAAAATCTTTTCCTTGTTTATTAGTCTTGTTGTTTTGTCTCTTATTAACCATATTTTATTTATTAGTTTTTAGTCACTTCACGTTTCCACTCTTCCGCTGCTTTAGAAGCATATTTACCCATGATGCTTTTTTTGATTAGGTGGTGTTCCACTAATTCTTTATCGCTTAGTCCTATGGTTAGCATTTTTATAAATAACCTGCCTATTAATTCGATAATGTATCCTATAAAAGGCACACTAGATAATATGGTCGTGATCCGTAATATTATTAATGGTCCTAAAATCAAACCAGCCAACAATCCAAACACCAGTCCTAAGTCTGACGCATGCTCAGTCAAAAGCATTGGTAAATTGACTGTCAGTACAAAAACCCAACCAGTAAACCATAGCACCGCAAATGCTGTTGAACCAGTTACAATATAACCACGTCTAATTGCTTTCACCCAATGAAAAACGATTAGCCAGAAAATCCCTGCAATAATCGTGGAGACCATTATGACCAAAAAAGATAACATGATACTCTAACTAATTCTAAAGTGTGTTAATTATACAATATATTTTATGTTAAATAAAGTTTTTAGACGATTCAGCTACCTGGAAACAATACCGCTTTTGTTTTTAATTGTTTTACCAGCATATTAAACATAAAATTAATTACTTGATATATTGACTTTGTAATACCCAATGTTACTATGAGTTCATGAATAAAATGATAGGATGCGTTATTGTATTTACTTTATTTATAGTGGCTGAGCCCGTGAGTTGGTATCTAGCATGGAAGGCAGGGTCTTGGTTGACTGTAATTATAAGTTTAATCATTCCTACTTATGGCACAGTTTATTATATACTTTTACATTGGCTGGAACATTCATTTATACACTCTTTTTTGAGTTTAATACTCGGAGTTATTGGTTCCATATTATTTATGATGTCAGCATTACTTTGTACAGGCAAGAAATAATTTGCGTGTGATTATATTTATTTTTCAAACACTGCCTTAATCCTTCGCACGCCGGCGGATGATGAGCTCTCTTTTTTGATTTTGAACTTGCCGAATTTGGCGATTTCGCGGGTGTTTTTTACATGTGGGCCGCCGCAGAGCTCGCGGGAATACTCCGTGCCATCTTTGTCTATTATATTGTAAAT
>JALWNS010000283.1 GCA_027083655.1 Bacteroidales bacterium
GTCTTGCCCTTGCATTTCCTTACCTTATATGGCAGTTATGGTTGTTCGTAAAGCCTGCTCTTAAATACAAGGAGAAAATTTCGATAAGGGCTGTAATGTGGGCGGCATCAATATTATTTACTTTGGGCTTGATGTTTGGATATTACGTTATTACACCCCTTGCAATAAATTTTTTGTCTACTTACCAGATAAGTCAAGACCTTACTAACCAGATAAACTTCCAGTCATATTTGTCTGTTTTGCTTACTCTTACATTTTCTTCGGGACTGGTCTTCGAGCTACCTGTACTGGTTTATTTCCTTGCAAAAACAGAACTCCTGACATCGCAAATGATGGTAAATGGACGTAAGTTAGCTATTATAGTGATTTTTCTATTAGCCGCAATTTTGACACCTCCTGATGTGTTTAGTCAGGTATTGCTCGCTATTCCATTAATGCTTCTCTATGAGTTGAGTATTAATATTGTCCGTAGGGTTGAGAGAAAAAGGCAAAAAGAAATCCAAGTCCAAACTTAGTATAGAATTATAGCATAATTTTTGAAATTAAACTTTAGTATCTCTGGTTAAAGTGTTATTTTAGTGTTGTAAATTAAAGTCGCCGATAATGACTCTAAGAACAAAACTTCCTTTATACAGTTCGATAATTTTGTTTATTACAATTATCACACTATCTGCCCTTTTCTTGTACAATTATAAGAGGACAATCAACCAATATATTAAGGATTACCGAGAGGAACAGATTAATATGGTAATATCCCACCTAAAGGATATAATTAATATAGCTTACCGTATGATTGATGCCAATTACCAAGTTAGCCAGGAGGCAATGAAAAAATATTACGGTTTTAAGTTTGACACCATACCAGAGAATGTAGCCAAGATGATCCAGGTGAACATGCTCAAGATTACACTAAGCCAGTTGAGAAGTATCCGGTATGGAAAAGATGGCTATTTGTGGATAAATGAATTTGACCCCCCTTATACTGTTATTATGCACGGGGCAAAACCGGAATTGGAGGGTAAATCATGGAATTTTTACATAGAAGGTACTGATATAAATGTGTACAAAGCATTCCACGATTCGATTGTAGCCGGAGGGGGAGAAGGCAGGGTAAGTTATAGTTTCTATAAACCGGGAACTAACGAGGAAGTGCCAAAGATTTCATGGGTACGACTTTATAAGCCACTGCGATGGGTTATAGGTACCGGTGTTTATGTTGATGAAATAGATAGGATGGTGCGTGCGAAAAAAGCAGCACTTGACGAGTCTGTGAAGCAAATGACTTTTACTATTTTCTTAATTGCAGTTATAATGCTTTTGGTATCCTCTTCTACTTTGTATCTTCTTGCAAGGTCTATTACAGTTCCTGTAGGGCGTGTTCAAAAGGTACTCGAGGAGCTCTCTTTGGGTAAGATAGTTAATGCTCCAGATATTTCACGTCAGGATGAAATAGGACAGATGAGTATGGCTCTGCAGAAACTTATCGAAGGTTTAAAAGCATATTCAAAGTTTGCGCAACGTATTGGCCAGGGCGATTTCGAGGCAGAGTTTGAGCCACTTAGTAAAGATGATATTTTGGGTAATGAGCTTCTAACCATGAAACGCAGACTGTTAGAGGCAAGGGAAAAAGAAAAAGAACAGCTCGAGCTAGAGAAAAAAAGGCACTGGGTATCTACTGGTATTTCTATGTTTAGTGAGATAATTACGGCTAATTCCAGCGATATTAAGCAATTGTCAGATGTGGTTTTGAGGCAATTAATGGATTATGTTAATGCCGCAGTCGGTGGGGTATTTATTCTCCGCTTCCCTGATAAAGACGACCAAAAGCCTTACCTGGAGCAGTTTTCTACAATTGCATACAATAGGGAAAGAATAATAAAACGTACACTTGAAATAAACGAAGGCCTGGTTGGCGCATGTTTTACTGAGCGTGAACCTATTTTTATACTCGATGTGCCAGAAAATTACATCCAGATTAAAACAGGACTGGGTGGTGCTTTGCCTAAGAATATTTATCTTACCCCAGTTAAGTATGAGGAGAAAATATTTGGCGTTATAGAGCTTGCTACGTTTGATATATTTGATGAATTTCACAGGGAGCTAATCGATGCAGTGGCACAGAGTATGGCTGTAGCCATGTCTACACATCCATACTACATAGGAAAAGAAATAAATATAGATGCCTGGTTCTAAATTATACATAGTGCCTACTCCAATAGGTAATCTCAAGGATATTACCCTCAGGGCCTTGGACGTGCTCAGAGAGGTTGATACCATCCTTGCAGAGGATACACGCACAACAATGAACTTACTTGCTCATTACAATATAAGTCCCAAAAAATTGCAACCATACCACAAGTTTAACGAGCATAAAACAGTCCAGGGACTTGTAGAGCGTATCAGAGCAGGAGAAACAATGGCATTAGTTACAGATGCAGGAACGCCAGGTATATCTGACCCGGGATATTTGCTTATAAGATCATGTATAGATGCAGGTATTAATATAGAAGTCTTACCTGGTGCGACAGCTTTAATACCAGCCTTAGTTGCTTCGGGCTTCCCAACGGATAGATTTGTTTTTGAAGGGTTCCTGCCCCATAAAAAAGGAAGGCAGAAAAAACTCAAATCTTTAGTAGATGAAGAACGTACTATTGTACTTTACGAATCTCCATATAGATTGATGAAATTGCTCGAAGAGATAAAGCAGTATTTTGGACCGGAACGGAAGGTTTCTGTTGCACGTGAATTGACTAAAATATACGAAGAAGTAGTACGTGGGACAATTGATGAAGTTATAGAATATTTTACAGGCAAAAAGATAAAAGGTGAAATCGTCGTTGTTATTGCTCCTCCAGATAATTGACAATTTGCCATTAACGTTTTAAGTTTAATAGCAAACCAATCAAATACTGGCAAATGAAACGTTTTTATCTAGTATTTATAGCCCTGTTTATCTTTAGTGTGGCTAGGGCACAGCCATTGGATACTTTGATCAAAAAAGCTTTTTTCCAAAATTGGAATAATGTAATTGCTAACGGTTACCGTCCATTTTATGTGTACAAAATTTTGGGTGTTGAACATGATGCCGATACAACCACTTATTATCTTGTTATAGCTATGGGTGCATACAAAATAGATGGCGTTTACCTCAAAGAAGATGGAAAAAGTATAATCCCGGCCAAAATAGTTAAAACCAGAGATAAAGTTGTAGGTTACGAACCGCTTGAAGGACAAGATTATTCACAGAGTATAAGAGAAATTTTCCCGGAAAAATATCATAAGCAGATCTTTAATATTTATAAATATTTTAATGCAGATAGTGCAATGTATTTAACCAGGCAAAAAGCTTTGAATTATTGGCATTTTGTACGGTTATATTTGTTTTACCCACAAAGCTGGACAGAGTATGAAAATACAATAAACCAATATGTTAACGGGGATATTACTAACCCATGGGGTAAAATACGTTTATTAAGACGTCCAGTTTATTTTTATCCAACCGATAGCCTTAAATATTATGTTGCATTAGAACAATATCGCATCCACCCTCCTTTTGGTAATAAGGAACTCGCACAGATAAGTTATTTCAAGCAAAAAACGGATACTATTTTTATTTTACTTAATGCAGATGTAGATGGCTGGGCAGGTGTTAGTTATTTCTTGGCACAAGTACATCCATTAGTGGAAAAAGCACTTTTGCAGTTCAACGACGTTAAAAAAGTTATTTGGGATTATGC
>JALWNS010000284.1 GCA_027083655.1 Bacteroidales bacterium
GAAAAATTGTCAGCTCATGTCATTTTACAGTTTAGGAAAATTTTCTCAACTTTACATTGAAATAATAACAGGTTTTTAAAACTCAAAATCATTAATTTATAAAGAATTAAACAATTCTAACATAACAAATAAAACAGGGGGGAAGCTATGCAAAGGGACGTTTATAATGTCTGGCAGCAATGCTTGGACATTATCAAGAGTAGTCTATCGCCTGAATCTTTCCGTAATTGGTTTACACCAATAGAACCAGTCAGGCTTCAAAAAAATAAGCTCACAATCCGTGTACCGAGTCCATTTTACTATGAATATCTGGAGGAAAACTATATAGAAGTACTTAGAAGAGCTTTGCGGCATGTTATAGGTCCAGATGCTAAATTAGAATATGAGATAGTTGCAGTTAAGAAGAAAAACAAACCAACTAGCTCTACACAAGGGTTGTATGTCTTGCCAGGTAAAAACACTCCTCCTCCAGAAAACAAGCCACAGACTATCCCTGTCCAGACTGACCAGATAACAAATCCCTTGGTTTTGCCAGGAATAAAGAAACAGAAGATAAACTCCAACCTTAAACCGGAATATAACTTTGAGAGTTTTATAGAAGGTGATTGCAACCGCCCAGCAAGAAATGCAGGCTTGCAAGTGGCAACTAAACCTGGTGTACATGTATTTAATCCCCTCATGGTTTTTGGTCCTGTCGGTACAGGCAAGACACACTTGGCACATGCAATTGGTATTGAAATAAAGAAAAATTACCCTGACTTGACAGTATTATATATACCTGCTAATAAGTTCGAAGACCAGTTTATTACTGCAGTTAAAAACAACAATAAACAAAAGTTTATAGAATTTTACCAGATGGTTGATGTACTTATTCTGGATGACGTGCACGAGTTTGAAGGTAAAGAGAAGACACAAATGACTTTTTTTCATATATTTAATAGTTTACACCAAAGAAATAAGCAACTTATTCTTACAGGTGACCGTCCTCCAGTTGAAATGAAAGGTATTCAGGACCGTTTGCTTTCACGTTTTAAATGGGGTCTTACGGTTGAGCTAAAAAAACCAGATTTTGAAACCCGTCTCAAAATACTAAAATACAAAGCTTACCAGGAAGGTATTGATATATCAGAAAAAGTCCTTCAATACATTGCAGAAAAAGCAGACACCAATATACGTGAGCTTGAAGGTGTATTGTATTCCATTATTGCATACTCAACTCTTAATGGTACAAATAAAATCACCCTCGATCTCGTACGCTCTGTTATGAAACAATTGATAAAAGAGAATAAGAAAAATATTTCTATAGATTATATTGTCAATACTGTAGCTCAATACTTTGACCTGGAGCCAAAAGTTATTAAGTCAAAAGCGCGTTCTCGTGAGATTGTAGCTGCCAGGCAGATAGCAATGTATCTGTCCCGTGAATATACAGATGCTTCCCTTTCTAAAATCGGAGCAGAGATAGGCGGCAGGGACCATTCTACAGTACTTTATGCATGCAGGACTGTACAAAATCTTATGGAAACGGACAAAAACTTTAGACAAAGGGTAGAAGACATAATAAGACATCTTAAATATTAATGAGAAAAAGAAAAGGGAGGCATATCTGCCTCCCTTTTCTTTCGGTCCAGGCTAAATATCTTTAAATCTTGCATTTAATGCGGCCATCTTTATAGCAGTGACTGCCGCCTCTACACCTTTATTACCATATTTCCCCCCTGCCCTATCTAGAGCCTGTTCCAAAGTATTAGTCGTCAGTACCCCGAAAATAACAGGCTTGTGGTAGATCACGTTCAGTTGCGTGAGACCACTACTAACCGATTGTGAGATATAGTCAAAATGAGGGGTCTCTCCTCTAATAACACATCCAATAGCTATAACTGCATCAACGTGAGGCTTCTCGAGAAGCATCTTAGCTCCGAAAGTAAGCTCGAAGCTACCTGGTACTTCTATCTTTAAAATATTTTCTTCTTTAACTCCGTGCTCCAATAAAGTTTTGTATGCACCCTCCCACAAAGAATCTGTTATTTCATGATTCCATTGGGCTACGGCAATACCAAATGTAAAATCTGATGCATCTGGGACTAAACCTGGATCATATCCCGAAAGGTTTTGTAGTTCTGTTGCCATGATACAATAATTTAATTTTTCTAAACAAAATTATTAAAAATCTGTCTCAAAGTTAGTCTTTACCGTTTTTATAAATGCAAACTTTTTTTAAACTTGCACAAGAAAAAATTTTAAAATACAAAAACTATGACAGCAAGGGAATACATTGAAAGAGAAGACAAGTATGGCGCACATAATTACCATCCATTACCCGTTGTTCTGGAAAAAGGAGAAGGTCCTTATTTATGGGATGTTGAAGGGAAAAAGTACTATGACTTTCTTTCTGCATACTCAGCAGTAAACCAGGGACACCGCCATCCACGTATTATCAAAGCATTAAAAGAACAGGCAGATAAGCTTACTCTTACGTCACGTGCATTTTACAATAATGTCCTTGGCGAATTTGAAGAATATGCAACAAAGCTTTTTGGATATGATAAGCTACTACCTATGAACACAGGTGCAGAAGCAGTGGAGACAGCACTTAAGCTTGCTCGCAAATGGGCATACAAAGTAAAAGGTATCCCTGAGAATAAAGCCAAAATTATTACCTGTGAAAACAACTTTCATGGACGTACTATAACAATTATCTCCTTTTCGACAGACCCAAGTGCCAAGGCAGAATATGGGCCTTATACTCCTGGTTTTGTTACAATCCCATACAATGACCTCGATGCCCTGGCAAAAGCATTGGAAGATCCAGATGTAGCAGCTTTTCTTGTAGAACCTATACAGGGTGAAGCAGGCATTATGGTACCAGATGAAGGATATTTGAGCAAAGCTTATCAGATGTGTAAAGAGAAAAATGTACTGTTTATTGCAGATGAGGTACAAACAGGCATAGCGCGTACAGGTAAAATGCTTGCCTGTGATTGGGAGAATGTTCACCCTGACATTCTTATCTTGGGTAAAGCAATAAGTGGTGGCGTTTTACCTGTTTCGGCAGTCCTCGCCGATGATCCTATCATGTTGATAATCAAGCCTGGGGAACATGGCTCTACATACGGGGGTAACCCTCTGGCTGCACGTGTAGCTATAGAAGCTTTGAAAGTAGTAGTTGAAGAAAATTTAGCAGACAGAGCCCAGAAATTAGGTGAAATTTTTAGATCTGAAATGAAAAAACTCCAGCAAGAGACAGATATCATAGAAACCGTAAGAGGTAAAGGCCTTCTTAATGCAGTTGTAATAAGGCCCAAGAACGGAAAAACAGCTTGGGATGTATGTGTTAAAATGAGTGAATATGGTGTCTTGGCTAAACCTACGCATGAACACATAATCCGTTTTGCTCCACCACTTGTCATTAGCGAAGAGGAGCTCATGGATGCCATAGAGCGCATCAGGAAGGCAATCCTTGAATTTTAATAATTCTTTGTAACTTAAGCCTCCGGTGCTACGGAGGCTTTTTTTATGAAAATCTAAAAACAAAATATTATGCAAGCTTCAAGAACTAAAATAATAGCAACATTAGGACCTGCTTCAAGAAAACCAGAAGTGCTACGCAAGATGATCTTGGCAGGTCTCGATAGCGTGAGGATTAATTGTTCCCATTCTTCTCACGAACAAATAATCCAGGATATTAAAATGGTGCGTGAGGTAAGCCATAGCCTAGACCGGGATATAGC
>JALWNS010000285.1 GCA_027083655.1 Bacteroidales bacterium
TACTTATCTCAGGTAGCATTAATGTAACCAAACTTTCATCCAGAAATCAGTCTGTGCGGGTATAAGCAAGATTTTCCAGAGAACCATTAATAACTGCATGCACCACATCGTCAATATTAAGCATATCTGTGAGAACAACACTAAGTCCTGCACGGGAGAAGCTCTCATAAGCACCACGTCCCATGCCACCAGCAATAAGCATGTCGCAATCTGCTATTTCTTCTGCCATAGCTGCATGCTTGGCATCAGCCTCAGGACCGTAGCCATGCCCCTGCGAACTTCCGTTTTGACGTTGACGCTCGTGGCTCTCATGCTTACGTCCACGGGCAAAATGACCAGTTCCACGCTCGTGGCTCTCATGCTTACGTCCACGGGCAAAATGACCAGTTCCACGCTCGTGGCTCTCATGCTTACGTCCATGGGCAAAATGACCAGTTCCACGCTCGCGCATCTCTTCCTGCACAACCCGGCCGTTCTCAATTGTAAAAATCTTGTAATACGGCGAACGGCCGAAATGTAGACTTACAGTCTTTCCGTCTGTTGTAACAATCGCAACTTTCATAAGTTTGTGTTTTAATTTTTCATCGTAAAAATACGATAAAAAACAAATTATCATCGTAAAATTACGATGTTTTAAGACATAAAAAATTGTGTGATTCCTCACACACCGCAGAAAGAGGAGAACCTGTTAAGGTCTGGCATCATCCTCATCTGTCAAGGCACTAAAAAAGTCCTGGAAAAGTAATTTTGCCCTTTCCCATACCTCATGGTTAATACAATAACTAACACGTGGAGGCTGTTCATTGGCAATAATAAGGCCTGCGTCCCGGAGCTCCTTGAGGTGCTGGGAGACTGTGGACTGTGCCATAGGCAGGACTTCCACAAAATCACCTGTATAGCAAAAATCTGAATGGCTAAGGAAACGCAAAATCTTTATCCTGGCAGGATGTGCGAGGGCTTTGGCATAGCGTGCCAGCTCCCTGGTCGTTCCCTGAAATTCTTTTCTGGGATTATAGCATTTCTTTTTATAAAATTTATGTCCTTGTGGCACGGATTCAGGCTTTTGGTTTATAGCAAATATACGATTAATTTTTAAGTTTTTCTTTTGACTACAGAAAAAACTTATCTCCGTGTGCAAATCCCTTAACGAAAACTTTTTTAAACTCCATGAGGTGAATTTGTCCCTCTTGCGGGTAACAAAATCTTTATAAACCCCAAAACCATGAATATCAATTAATAAACACCTGCAGCTGTAGACTTAGCAAGTAATTTTTCACCTCTCCTGCCTGTAGCTGGAAATAATTATCCACAGACAATTTGAGCTTATAATCATTGATTAAATACTCGTATCCCAGCCTGAAGGAAGGCAAATCTACTGTCTCACTAATCAAATCTTTGTAAAACTCATATCCTGCAACAAACTGTGATTTGTTCAACCTGAGCGCCGAAAACATATAATATCCCCATGCCCGGGAACCAGAGAAATTAGCATTTAGGTACTCTCCCTGTAGCCACAATTTTTTGCTTTTATACACCAGAAAAACATTATACCGCACGTCATTACCCGTATAAGCCACAGTATCTGGCAGTACTTTTGGAATGATTAATTCCTCGGCCTTACGGTACTGGAATGAATAACCCACACCCAGACGGCCTGTAAAAACAGGGAGACTTAACGAGCTCTTGTGCACAATCATAAAACCACGGTTGGTAAAACGGTATTCCTTAATACCATAGCCATTAAAAACTCCCAGATGTGTCTGCACCAGATTGTTTTTACTTTCATAATTAGCCTGCAAGCCCAGGTCACGCACTCCAAGAGTTCCATTCGGTATCAGGGCACCTATTACAGAGGCTCTCTCCATCACTGGCAGACAGTATTCAGATTGGAAGCGCTCAAGACTAAAATGTGGCACAAACTGGCCTATCTCCAAGGAAAAAGGGCCAGCCGTATACTTAACCTTTATGTCCTCCATGAAAAAGACCTCTTTCTTGCTAGAAAGCACTGTCTGAACTTTGTATGACCAATGCTCAGGGAAATCTGGACCTGACTTGACCCAGAATTTCAGGCGGCGTACCATAAAACTATTATAGTCGTCAAAATTGGACAGGGCCCGCACCTGGATATAACCCCCGAAGTCTAACAATTTCTTGTTGTTGCCTGTTTGCTGTGGGAAGGCTACAGAAAAGATAAAAAGCAGTAAAACAAGCAGATACAACTTCTTCATTCCAATTTGATTAACCGTTTCAAAACACCTGCAATAATAATTTAAATGCTAAAATAAAAAGAACCACAGCAAGAATTTTTTTTACTGTTTCATGATGCAAGCGGCTGTGCATAAAATGCGTACCCAGGGTTGCACCTATCACACCACCAAGCGAGGCAACCAGTGTTAGCTTCCAGTCAACACTTCCCATAGCCCAATACGTCAAAAAACCTGAGAATGAAGAGAATGGGACAACAAAGGCTGTTATGGTCGTTATCTTCTTTGGGTTAAAGCCTAACATCAACATCAAAGGCGATATTATCCCGCCTCCCCCAATACCTAACATACCAGAGAGCAGGCCGGCAAAAGCACCTATTAATGACAGGGCTAAATATGGCCTGTCCTGGCGGTACTCATGCTCCTGGCGTTTCTTATGGAGCAAAAACATTGTGCCCGAAAAAACTAAAAAAGCTATAAAGAGCCAGAGAATAACACGGGCAGGAATATAGTGGGAAACATAAGCTCCAACAGCAGCAAAGAGCAATGAACTAACAATTATTGGCAGGCCCAACCTGAAATCCAGCCTTCCATTACGGATGTTATTAATGCTTGCCCCTGTCAGGCTAATTGTATTATAAAACAGTCCAACTGGCTTGGCCGTACCAATAGGCACGCCCAACCACACCAATGCTGGTATAAGCACTATTGCTGCACCTACACCACCCAGGGCAAAAATAAAAGCTGCTACCAATGACACGCCAAATACCAGTAAGTACATCGCGGTTTCATTTTTGATTTATCACCCTTGTGTTTTAAAAAATTCTTCAAGTTCCCTGCGAAGATCACCGGCTCTGGGTATTACACCAACAAAAAGCAATTTTCCACTGACAAACAAAGCAGGGAGAATAGCCACATCATACTTTAGCATCTCATCAATCTCTGTGACTACTGTCAGACTAAGCTTGAGACTAAGCCCGGTAAAAATCTGCTCTATATCCTCAATAATCCTCCGGCACTTACGGCAACGGCGGCTAGGACAGAGCAAATGTATTTCGTATGCGTTATTACTCATCCTGCATCATTTTTATTACGCCCTCTACCTTGCTGGAGCGCATAAGCGTATTTGTTATTGTGCCAAATTTTATAATGTTCCTGTGCCACAGGTCCAGCTTCTTCTCATCCACGTCTGTGTCTATCTCCAGCACATATTCTACCTTTACTATGACTGGCGGCACATCTGTCCTGAAGCCACGGACGCTAATCCGGGCCTTGCGGTAAGGCAGTTTCAATTTCTGAGAATATCTCTCAACGTTTTTGAGCACACAAGCCGAAAAAGCAGACAAAAGCAACTCCGCAGGATTAGGCAATGTATCCCCACTCCCGGCCTGGGCATCAAAGGGAATGACGCTCTGCCCTGCCCTGGCTGCCGCCTCTCCGCCGCTTTTGACTTCTGCTATGACGTATTCTTGCATATGCTTTTTTAATTATTCTTAGATTTAGAACCATAAACAAGGTTATAC
>JALWNS010000286.1:0-2309 GCA_027083655.1 Bacteroidales bacterium
CTTTCTGGCTCACTGCATCGAATTTAATCACCAAACCATCCTTAGTCACAATATAATAAATATCTTTTGCTATTGTAGGGACGACTTTGGCTATCTTCCTACGGCGTTTTGCTCCATAATTATAGTACTTTAACCTGATTTCCCTCTCTGGCCTTATTTTTCCTTTATCACTTACTGTGAAATACCTTACAGTACCGTTCTCACCAAATAGTACAATTCTACCGTCAATATTCATAGAAGCATACCTGACATCTTCTGATCTTGATGTTATCATAGTGATACTTTTATTCATCAAATCTAGCCACCAAATATTAGCTTCACCATCCCTTATAAAAAGATTTTCTGCTTCATCCCACCAAGCTCGATAAACTGATGTTAACTTGCTTGCACGTCCACTCAGGTCTATTGCCTGTGATTTTTTAGTTTTAAGGTCATATTTATATAAACCGGCCTGGTCTGTTAGGTAATAAACACTTTCTGTGTTTACCGGATAAAAAGCATTAACATTGCCATGTGGCAATTGAAAAACATAAGGCAGGCCTGTCTTTTGGTAAGCCGCATATAACCCCTTGAAAATCTCTGGGCTATTAGGATCACCACCATAATCACGTGTAAGGATATAAGCATAATAAGCAAGCAGCAGGTTAACCTGTGGGTCTTTGTAATTACCTGTGGCCTTATATGCCAATGATTGCGCTAACGACAATATACTCAACCTATTAGCACGTTTGCTTGCTTCTATAGCTTTCTGTCTTTGCTGTTCTGCCAAGATGCGCAGGCTATCTGCTTTTTTCTTCTCTGCTATAGCTCTCTGTGCCTCCATTTGTGCCCTGCGTGACTGTTCCTCTGCTATGGTCTTCAGTCTCAAAGCAACCTGCAACAGGCTATCTGCTTTCCGCTTTTCCTTCAGGGCACGCAAAGCCGCTAATTCAGCTCGTTTTTTCTCCTGCTCGGCTATCTTATTTGCTCTTATAGCCTCATTCTTCTGCTGTTCGGCTATCTCTTTTTGTCTCTCGGCAATCTCTTTCTGCTGCTCGGCTATTTGACGTTGATAATCTGCATTCTTTTTTTCCTGCATAGCCCAGGTTACCAGTCCGCTAAGTACCAGGATAATTACCAATGCTATTACACCTAGTATTGTCCTAAGACGACGCTTTCGCCTCTCTTGTGCCTTGATATATTCCCGGCTTCGCTCTAAAAACTCTTTTATATCCTGTTCGAGTTTTTCTGCTTTTTTGAGCTTGCGCTTAATATCTGTCTCTGACCTGTCATTCTTGGCTAACCAGTATTTATTCGGACGGCAACGTTCGTACCATGCCTCAAAATAAGACAAAGGCCCTAGCGCTAGTAGATATTCATCTTTCTTGCCACTATCAAGCCAGCGCCTCAATTGCACACGAAATTCCTGAAAATCATTAAAGTTTTCTTCCTCTTCCTTCTCCCACTCTTTCAACAGCTCCCAATTACGTATCAAAGCCTCATGCGTAATATCCAACACAACATCAGGTGAGAGATATTGTGTATCAACATCTTCTGGATTGATAAAGGGCCGCACAAATGTGCTCTCAGGCTCTCGGAAAATATTTATCACACCATTGACATGTTCGTAACTAATGTGTTCGGAATTGATCAAATTAGTTAATTCGCGCAAGCTCATACGGTTTCTAACAGCACGGCCATCATCTATTCTCGTAAGTCCAATGAATGATGTCTTTAGTATCAGTTGTGCATCTTTCTCTGTAATGTTTTTCTCCGCCCAAGGGGCATTGTTCAAGAAATACTCATAAGCACTATCATACAACGTATTTGCATGAAGGTTGAGTACATTATTTAGCGATGGATTTTCGAAATAGACCTTTTGTTTTTCGGACAAATTTTCGAACCATCTCTGGAATTCTACTTTATCTTTCTCATCCAAAAAATCTGGATGCAAACCACCTATCTTGGCCAGATGGATAAGGTCTAACTCTTGCTCGCCATAATTAGCCACACGCCACAGACGGTTGAGTGTATGCTGCAATACAGGCAATTGGTCATGCCCTTCCCTCAGATCATTAATAAGCACTTCTGTGAGACGGTTAGAGACTGTACCGCCGGCCAGGCGTGCAGGCTCCTCGATAACCTGCCTGAGCTCATTACGCTTGAGGCGTGGCACGAAAAACTGGCTAAAACCAATGAATTCGGGCAAGCCTTTGAATGCCACACAATCGCTTATAAAGTCAGAACGCATGGTAAAGATGATATAAATAGGCAGGTTATCACGAATGGCTATTCGTGCCGTCTCCAAGAGGAGGTTGACAGTAGTATAG
>JALWNS010000286.1:2319-3704 GCA_027083655.1 Bacteroidales bacterium
AAATTTTCCGGATTTGTAAAAAATTCCTCAAACTGGTCGGCAATAATCATCAAGTTAGCTGCAGATGAACGTAGTTTTTTCCGTTCTTCCTCAGATGCATTTTTCCATGCTTCACTATCAAAATCTATGTAATATTTGCTCTGTTTATAAACATTAACCAGCGAGGAAAAACCAAATTGTAACTCCTCGTACACTTTTTCGTCCTCCAAGCCTAGCCCCCTGGCAAGGGAAACAGAAAGATTATGTAACGGGGAACGCTCTGGACGGAAGTCTGCAATTACCCAATTATTGAAAGTAGCCTTGAAGAACCCGGCCCGTGCATTTGGTATAACACCAGCATAAATAAGTGATGATTTACCATCACCAGAAGCACCTGTAACTATAACAATCTTACGTTCTTGTAACTGCGTAATAATCTGTCTGATATGCTGGTCACGGCCTTTGAAAAATATTGCTTCTTCTTCTGTAAAAGGACGCAGGCCAGGATATGGAATTATATTCTTGTTCATACTCGTAATTTCTCTTTAATCTTGTCAAGTTGGACTTTTATTTCTAATGGTATAAGCTCAAAACCAGTGATAATCGTCTGCACATTTGGTGCATCAAAAATAATATCGAGATTCTCAGGCTCGGCATCATCACCAACAAAAAGTATGACCTTTTCGGACGAAGCGCCTCCAATCAAACGCCATACTTGCTGTACAAAAAACGATGCCCATGACGATGCTTTGCGGAAATAGATAACAGGTAAAACAGATGCCTTTATCTGCTCGACAACATATCGCTCGTAATCAAGATCTGCACTTAGTGAAACCTCAGTATGGGTAACCTTGGCCACATCTTGCAATAGATCTATAATCTGCGTTGCAAAAGGTTCGTCTATCTCATTGTACATGAAATATATCTCTGCCTCCTCTGTGTCAACCTTCTGCATTTGTTCTACACTCATTATTGTCCGGATATCCTCTGCTACTAAAATAGGACTCTGGTGGTTGAGTATCACAATATTGGAAGTAATCTTATTACGCAGGGAAAACCACAAATTACGTTGCTCTGGGTCATGGGGAATAGGATCCAGATAAGCAGGCCGCCAGATAAAAATCTTAAACCAAGGTCTAGAACCTACATACTCCAGTGCCTTGTTTATCTGATATTCCGTGAAAGACATCTTGAGGTCTGGTACATAATCATACTCGTCCCCTATCAAGTGTATCGAACAATCTGAATATTGTAGCACTTTATCCAATTCATCCAATGCTTGCACATAAGGAACACCTTCATTTTCCAAAGTAATTACCCTCAATCCTGCTCTGATCAATACATTATTTAATCTTTGGCGCTCAAAATCTAAACTTTTATCTGTACTTGCAGAATAAATATTTATC
>JALWNS010000287.1 GCA_027083655.1 Bacteroidales bacterium
GGTATAAATGCTATATATTCATCATTTAAACGTCATGGTGATTTTGACGATGATTATGGTAATCAAACATCCGGATCTTTCAATTCTTGGTTTGCTCGGGATTTGGATATGGAAAAACAAAAAGAGCTTATTGAACTAAAAACCCCTGAAGGTTATTTTGCAAGCTGGAACTGGTGGGGACCTTTTTATGCAACATTGATACATTATTTCCTTGATGCTCCTCCAGAAGATAATGTAAAGCCTGTTTTTTGGTTTAATCATTATACTTGGTTAAAAAAATATGATAACAATGGAAAAGGTAATGATTTAACTGCTAATATTTGGGCTAACTACAAGCTTAATGATGTATTTAAAATAAGACTAACATTCACTAGAAGTCAATATGCAAGATTTAATAATTTTCATTTACCATATGAAATTGAAAATTCTTCAGCTCATGCTATGTTTGTTCATTACATAAATAGCTTCGGGCAGGATTCTAGAGAAGGTTATGAAGATAATTATAATGCATTTTTAAATTATAATAAAGACATAAATGATAACCTAAATATTAATGGTTTTGTTGGAACTACTTATCGTAAAGTAAATAGAAATAGAGTTCGAATTTGGATGGATCGTGAAAATCTATTAAATGGACTTATCATTCCTGATGTTTATAGATTCGATAATACAAAAAAGCCAGTAGCCCCTATATTATTTGCCGGTAGAAAAAAAGTATTTTCACTATTCGGTAAAGCAACTGTGGGTTATAAAAAAATGTTGTTTATAGAAGCTACTGCAAGACAGGACTGGAGTTCAGCATTACCTGAATCAAATAATGGGTATTTTTATCCTTCATTGGGTTTAACATTTAACTTTACTGAATTAGATGCTTTTGAAAACTTGGAGCAACTTAACTTTGGTAAATTCAGAATAGGTTGGGCTCAAGTAGGGTCGGATGTAACAGAACATTTAATTTTCCCAAGATACCCTATTCAAAGTAATGTTCCAATCAATGGTTACGCAACATTGCTAACACCAAGCTATTTTGTTGACCCTAATTTGAAGCCTGCTATCAACTCTTCGTTTGAAACCGGTCTTGATTTGGAATTTTATGAGAGCAGATATAAACTTAGCTTTACATATTACTATGAAAAACGTAAGGATGAAATCATTTTCCAAACCGTCACCGGTGCAACAGGTTATAGTAGTTATTTAACTAATGGTGGTCAATCACACCGTTCCGGAATAGAAGTATCTTTAGGTGCTAATGTTGTTAAAACTAAAGATTTCTCCTGGAATTTAGATGTAAATTTCACTAAAAATAAATCTATAATAGACGAAGTTCCAGGTGAAGCTAAAGAAATGGTAGCCCCCGGTGGTAGATGGTGGTCAGATGGGGATACATGGGGGAGAATCACATTGGTTCATAAAGAAGGTGCTGAATGGGGACAATTACGAGGTTATGATATCAAGAGAGATGAAAACGGCAACCCTGTCCTTACTAATACCGGCTTATATGTTAGAACTGATGAGCAAGTATATTTCGGTTCAGTACTCCCCGATTTTACTGGTGGTTTCACAAGTGTTTTTGATTATAAAAACTTTAAATTAACCGCACACTTTACCTTCCAAAAAGGAGGTAAATTCTTCTCCGGTTCAGAAGTTTGGGGTTACTATTCCGGATTATTTGAAGAAACCGGTCTAGATGGGAATAGAGATGCTGGTGTTGAGATAGAAGGGGTAGATGCAGGAGGAAATAGCGTATCTTTTACCGGATCAAATGCTGTTGCAGCAGATGCATATTTTAAACAATTCCATAATAACAACATTGCAGGACCATTCATTCATGATGCAAGTTACTTGAAACTAAGAGAGCTAAGTTTAACATATGACTTACCTAAAAAAATACTCGGTAAATATTTAAAAGGTGCTAGTGTTAGTTTAATTGGTACTAATGTTTGGTTAATTGCTGTTTCCAAAGATAATTACCATCGTTGGGATCCTTCAGAATTATCACAACCGTATGGTGAAGACGGTCAATTACCGGGAACTAGAAGATGGGGTATGAACTTTAAACTAAGCTTCTAAATTATAACTTAAAAAAATTAAAAAAATGAGATATTTAAAATTATTAATAATAGCAGCGATCCTACTGGGTTCATGTGACAGTATGGACTTTGGAGACACCAATCAAGATCCGATTGGACCCAATGAACCGAGTCCCAAGGATTTATTGGCCGGTGGAATTATGAATTTCTTTAATAACTCCGGGAGACCATATTTAACTAAGCCTACGTTTTATGTACAATGGCAGGCTCAGAACATCTATACCTCTGAAATGCAATATTCGGATGATCCGACATCTTGGAACCCCTGGTATGTACAGGTGTTATCCAATTTTAAAACAAATATAGATTATATAGATGCAAATAGAGGAAATACTGTTGTAAAGTCGATGGGTGATCCTGATAATCAAATAGGTGTTAATAAAGTAATGATGGCATATGTCTTTAAATTTATCACTGACATTTATGGAGACATCCCTTACTCTGAAGCTCTTGATCCGAATAATCGTCAACCTAAATATGATAATCAAATCGAAATTTACAAGGACATTATTGAACAATTGAAAGCAGCAAGGGACATGATGGACCCTACTAAACCTGCCGTTCTTGGTGATATAATTTACAACGGAGATGTAAGCAAATGGCAAAAATTAGCCAATTCACTTATTATGCATGCAGCCTTACAATTGAGTGATGTTGATGCCGCATATGCCAGTGCTGAATTTAATGCAGCTCTTTCGCATCCTGCAGGTGTTATTGAAACACTTGATGATGAAGCTTGGGTTAATTATTCAAGTCAAGATAGAGCATTGCAAAATCCATACAGCAGATTGAGGGCTGCTGATTATTTCCTTACAAAAGAATTTACTGATGCTTTACAAGGAGATCCCAAAAATAGTCCAGCAAGTTGTAATCCTACATTTAATGTTACACCTGATACAAGACTAAAAATATATTCTACATCAGGTGATAGGATATATAACAGTCCTAAGGACCCCATGGTTGACGATGGTAAAGGTTATTCATGTAATTTAACAACCTCTGGAGTTTCTATGTCAAAAAGAATATGGAATTCTGATAGTCCCCTTCCATTTTTCCTTGCATCTTGGACATTTCTTGATAGAGCGGAAGCAGCAGCGAGGAATTGGACTTCAGAAGATTATAATTCATTGTTAACAAGTGCTATTCAAAGTTCGTATGAAACATTATCACAACGATATGGTTCAATTGTATTACCGACTAACTCTGAAGGTGAACCTGGGGTTGCAATTGATATAACCGGTGATGCTGTCGCCTATGCTGCTGTACGTGTAGCGGATGCTAATGATGCCACTTATGGTAACAATCATCCGAATCCTAAACTATTGGTGGTGGCAGAAGAAAAATGGGTGGCTTATTTCCCTATGGGATTCGAGGCTTGGGCACAATGGAGAAGATTGGATATGCCTGTATTGACGCCTCATCCGCAACCGCTTAATGCAACCGGACAAATACCAACCAGGTATACTTATCCTCCTGATGAAATAACAGTTAACCCTAATGGCTATCAATCCGGTGTTCAAGATTTAACACCTGCTGAAGATAGAAATGATTCCAGGATTCCTTGGGATGTGAATTAAAAACGTTTCTTAACCTACATAAAAACCCGGTCAGAT
>JALWNS010000288.1 GCA_027083655.1 Bacteroidales bacterium
ACGTAGAATACATCTTAGAAGAAAAAAAATGAAGCTAAAAATAGGTCTGACAGGCGGTATATCATCCGGCAAAAGTATAGTAGCAGAGATCTTTAAAACATTAAATGTAGCAGTATATAATTCCGATTATAGGGCAAAATGGTTGATGCAGAATGATCCGGAATTAAAAAAACAACTTATTGAGGCTATAGGCAATATTTACAAAGAAGACGGTAGCCTGGACAAAGAATTGCTAAGGAAATATGTCTTCGCTGATCCAGGCAAAAGAGAAATTATAAATAGCATAGTACACCCTGCTGTAAATAAGGATTTTGCACAATGGACAAAAAAAGTTAATAGTAAGTATGTAGTCAAAGAATCTGCACTTATTTTTGAATCTGGTAATTACAAAACCATGGATTTTAACATTGTGGTCTATAGCCCTTTAGAGCTCAGAATAAAGAGACTAATGATACGTGATTATATAACCAGGGATGTTGCCATCCAAAAAATCAAAGTACAAATGAAAGATAAGGAAAAAATTAAACTTGCCGACTTTGTTATAATAAATGATACCTACACACCTATTTTGCCTCAGGTACTAAATTTGCATAAGTTTTTTTTGATACATGCTATTTAATATTTAAATTTGAATTTGAGCTATCACAAAATTAGTGTTTTATGAAATTAAGCTTCAAAAAACTAAGCCTTAGGGCAAGAATAATCCTTGGTATAATCTCAATCACAGTTATAATATACCTTTTGGCAGCAGCATTAATTATTTATTCAGCTTATCGTGATACATATAAAAACACTATTAGCTATACCGACAATATTTTGAATATATCTTCCCTTTATTTTAGCCAAATACTTAACCAACATTTGGAAGTTTTGCGTTCTATCAAATATGCAGAAGAACCTTTGCTCGAAAACACTAATCCTGATACATACTTAAAAATCCAGAACAATTATTACACTAATATTCTATACAATTACCCGGCATTCCTGGCCATTGCGACAAACTGGGAAATAAGTTACCTCAAGAATAATCCCTCTCTTTATGGCCGTATTAGATACATGTACTACAAGCTTGATGGTAAGGTCATTCGGCAAATAGATACACTAGAAACAGAGGGTGAGAACATTAGTGGCCTGTATTACAAGTACAAGATAAGTAAGAAAGAAGGTATGACCGAGCCATATTATTTCAAATATACGCCTTCCCAAGAGCCAATATTGATGTCAAGTCTATTTACACCGATTCTCAAAAGCAATGAATTCATAGGTTTAGTTGTTGCAGACGTAGACCTCGGTTATTTTTACAATCTTTTGTTCGATATACAACCGTTTAAATTTGTAGAGACCTTCCTTATTTCACAAGAAAATAAATTCGTTGCATTTACAAATCATAAAGACTTAACTAACAAACCTTTAACCAAATTTTTCCCCGATAAATATTACACAAAATACATTGTTCCAAACTTTGATAAGAAAACAGAATTTTCTTTCGATTATAAAGATAATGAAGGAAATGTTTTTCATGTGACTTTTTATCCTGTACGTATAGGAAACTTTGAAAAGCCATGGTACATTGGTAACATAATACCCCAGAAAGTATTATTAGAGCCTGTCCGCAGGATAATACGTATCTCCATTCTCATTTCATCCATCCTGTTAATAATATTGTTTGTCTTCTCATATATAGTAGCCTCGTCCTTGACAAAATTCTTAGCACTCATACGTGAATCCATGGAAAAATTGTCTACAGGCCATATTGACCAAACCCTAAAGCTTGATATCAAAGCCCAGCATGAAATGGGCATTGTAGCCCAGAGTATTAACCGTCTCGTAGATAATCTTATCCGTTTGTCAGAATTTGCTAAAGAAATTGGTAAAGGCAACCTGGATGTCAAGATAGAAAAAGTAAGTGATGATGATGTTCTTACAGAGGCCTTCCTGGAGATGAAACGAAGCTTGCAAATAGCTCGAATAGAAGATACTAAGAGAAAACAAGAAGAAGAAATACAAAACTGGCTCATCCAGGGAGAAAACCTATTCGCACAGATCTTACGTGAACATAGCCAGGATATTGAACAGTTAGCATTCCATGTGATAAGTAATCTGGTTAAATATACCGGATCTGTACAAGGTGGTTTATTTATTATAAATGACGACAATCCTGATAATAAATACATTGAACTTATTGCAGCTTATGCATACGGAAGAAGAAAATTCCTCGAGAAAAAAATTCCTTTTGGAGTAGGTCTTATAGGACGTGCAGTGCTAGAGGGAGAGACTATCCATATAACACAAGTACCGGAAGATCATTTGAGTATCAGCTCTGGTCTTGGAGACAGGCATCCTAATTCTTTGCTTATTGTACCATTTAAATTTAATGAAATAATTTACGCTGTTGTAGAACTAGCTTCATTCGAAGGATACAAAGCCCATGTGCGCAGATTTGTAGAAAGAATAGGTATTAGTGTGGCTTCTACTATTGCTAATGTCAAAATTACAATGCGTACACAGAGACTAGTTGACCAGCTGCGTACACGTTCGCAAGAATTGGCAGCACAAGAAGAAGAAATGAGACAGAATTTGGAAGAAATGAGAGCTACACAAGAAGAGTTGCGAAAGAAAGCTTCTGAGCTCGACAACATCGTAAAAGCTATCAACGAGATTGCACTTGTTATTGAGACAACACCCGACGGTTATATCACAGATGTTAATGAGAAATTTATCATGTTTCTCAAACGTAGAAAAGAAGCTGTGGTTAACCGACTGTTTACTACAGTTGTTCCTCATTTCATTAGTGGTGCTGAATTCGATGACCTACTTAACGAACTGGCAAAAGGACAACCTAAATTCCTTCAAACTAGTTGGGAACTTGATAACAAGAAATATAACATATCACTAGCTTTTATTCCTATCATTTACGAGGATCAATTACAAAAAATTATTATCATTGGATCAGATATCACAGAAATTGAAAAAAACGAAAATCATGAACAATAAGCTCTTAGGCCTTTTAATTCTGCTATTAACATTTTCATTCTCACACTCATACGGACAAAACCAACAAGCAAATACCCAGGACACTGGTATAGTAATCACACAAGGAGTCGGTTTGCAAGGCGATTCTCTTATAGATATCTCTGCAATAACGCAGAGCTCTGCAGACGAAATATTCATGCTCAAAACAGAGCTCCAGACACAAAAATTTCTTAAAAATATCTTTCTGGTTGCTCTGATAATGATGAGTATAATTCTCATTCTGCTACTTTTTATATACTATTCCAAAGTCAGAGGAGTTATCAAAATAGTAGAGAAAAGCGAAAAAGAAATAGAAATACGCCAGCTTCAAATTGACAAGCTCAGTCTTATCATAAACAATACAAACGATGCTATATCAATAGCCCAAGCAGATGGCAAAATCATCTGGGCAAACAAGAGTTTTGAAAAAATCTTTGGCTTTAATCCTGAGAATAAGGACGTAAATATCTTCCAGACAAATGACCCAGACATTAAGAAAATGTTAGAAAAATGCCGTACTGAGCATGTACCTGTACAATATACAGCACAAATGAAAAACGACAAAGGCGAAGAAATTTGGATACAGCGAAAAATTATTCCTTTTGTTAACGAAAAAAACGAAATCATCAACTTCGCCATAATAGACACAGATTATACATCACTCAAACTAGCGACCAAGAAATAACTT
>JALWNS010000289.1 GCA_027083655.1 Bacteroidales bacterium
TTTATATACCGGACTTGCACTTTAGCCATAATTAAATAATTTGTTGTAATACAAAAATCGAGGCTCCTAAAAGAGCCTCGATAACAAATTTATGTACCTAAAATAACTATTTCTTAAAAGCCTTCAGCCCTGCGAAACGAGCTGCAGAACCAAGCTCATGCTCAATACGTATCAACTGGTTGAATTTTGCAATACGCTCGCCACGTGAAGCAGATCCTGTCTTAATTTTACCTGCTGCTGTAGCCACTGCCAGGTCTGCTATTGTTACATCCTCGGTTTCCCCAGAACGGTGAGAAATAAAGTATCCGTAATTATTCTTGCTAGCCAGCTCTATTGTCTCCAATGTTTCTGTAAGTGTTCCTATCTGGTTGAGCTTAATTAAGATAGAATTGGCAGCACCCTTGTCAATAGCTTCCTGTAAAATTTTTGGATTTGTACAGAGCAGGTCATCACCAACAAGCTCTACTTTACCGCCTAATTCCTGGGTCAACTTCTGCCAACCTTCCCAGTCATGCTCGCTCATACCATCTTCGATTGATATGATAGGATACTTATTAACCCACTCTTTCCACAGCTCGATCATCTCCTCTGATGTCTTGTATTCTTTTGTTGACTTCCAGAAATAATACTTACCATCTTTCCACAATTCGCTTGTTGCAGGGTCAAGACAGATAGAAATTTGCTCACCTGGCTTATAGCCGGCCTTTTCTATAGCTGTCAAAATAAGCTCAATAGCTTCCTCATTAGACTTAAGAGCTGGAGCAAAACCACCTTCATCTCCTACTGCAGTGTTATAACCCTTTTCTGACAATACCTTCTTGAGAGCATGGAAAGTCTCAGAACCCATTCTAATAGCCTCAGCAAAAGAATCTGCTCCGTGTGGAGCAATCATAAACTCCTGAAAATCAACATTATTATCTGCGTGTTTACCACCATTAATTACATTCAAAGAAGGTACTGGCAATAATGAAGCATTAACACCTCCAATATAACGGTAAAGAGGAATACCCAGATAATTAGCTGCTGCATGTGCCACAGCCAATGATACACCCAGTATAGCATTAGCTCCCAAACGGCTCTTATTAGCAGTGCCATCTAACTCGATCATTGTATAATCAATCTTGCGCTGGTCAAGCACATCCATTCCTATAATCTCTTTTGCCAGATGCTCATTAACATTACGTACTGCATTCAATACACCTTTGCCATTGAAACGGCTCTTATCTCCATCACGCAACTCCACTGCTTCTTTCTCACCTGTCGAAGCTCCAGATGGAACAAGAGCACGTCCCCGGACACCATTATCCAGTTCTACATTAACTTCTACTGTTGGATTACCTCTCGAATCCAATACTTCTAGAGCATAAATATTCTTTATTCTCATAGCTCCTAACTTTTTTGTTTTACATACAAATACAAAGTTAGTACTTTTATTAAGCTTAAGAAACGTAATTTTTCTTATTTTTATCAAACGATTGAAAAATTAGCCCCTAGGTGAGTTTTTTATACCAACAACAGAAATATCGTCCCTCTGCTTCTCATCACCCATATAATCAATAAGAGTCTCTTTGAGAATCTGTTCCTGCTTATCCATGGGCTCAGAACCAATTTTTTGCAATAATTCAATAAACTTCTGGGTTCCAAATCTATGTTTATCCTTATCTACTTGCTCAAGATAACCATCTGTTAATAAATAAAATACATCGTGTTTATGGAAAGTTAAAATAATATTATTAAACACCTCTTTATTGTGTGTTACCTTAGAATAACCTAATGATCTTTTTGTCCCCCTATGGCGTGTGACAAGCTTTGTCCGGGAATTAAAGTAATACAAGTCAAGACGTGCTCCGGAGAACTTAAGCTGGGGCTCTTCATCATTTTTCTCTATCCTGACAACAATAGCATCCAGTCCCTCTGTGCCCTGTTTTTCAAGAAATTTTTTCATCTTCACATCCAATGCTTCCAAAATTTTATTCGGTTCCCTCATCTTTTTCTCATCAATCAAGGTATTAAGCAAATAAGTCGCAATAATTGTAATAAAAGCAGCTGGTACGCCATGACCTGTTGCATCAAATAATACTATGAATAAATATTTCGAATCTTTATCACTAAACCAGAAACCATCTCCTGACACAATATCCCGCGGCATGAAGAAAAGAAAATAATCGAAATACTCTCCAACCCGGCTGAAAATAGGCATTATTGCCGACTGTATATCTGAAGCATACTTCAAACTAGAAGTAATAATGTAATCCTTTAGCTCTAATTCCTGCCTCTGCTCTTCTAATTGTTTGTTTTGACGCTCCAATTTTCTACTCTTAACCTCCAGCTCTTTCGTACGCTTCTTTACTAGATCTTCAAGATGAACATTTTGATACTCGAGCTCTTGCTTTAATGCTACATTCTGATGAAAAACATCACTAAAAATCTTAGCCAGAACTATAGACTGTCCCAACAACAAAACAAACAAAACAAACGGCATCAAACTGATAGTCTTTATAATCCTCAAATACAACAAAATATCATTAATACCCATTACAAACATTATCAAAAATGTAATAGCCAGGATATTCATACCAGAGGTTCCCAAACGTAAATGCTTATAAATCAAATAAAGAGCAATAAGCATCCCTATTAGATAAACTGGCTGGTAGTAAGGCATAGTTTGCGTAAAAACTGTAGGAGGGAAAAATAAGCTTAGTGCAAAGGCTATCGCAACACCTAATAAAAAATATGTTGCATACTTTGCCACCTTATCTCTTTTGGTCACCTGGTAAAGATAGAACATAAACGAAGGTGGGATAAAGAAAAATGTAAAATACTCTATACGAAACTTCCACGTATAACTTATCGAAGGTAAAATTGCAGATATAAAGTTACTATCTACAACCATTACGCGTATTCCTGCCAGAAAGGCAAAGATAAGAAAAGATAAAACCGCATAATTCTTATTATGCATGAAAAAAATAAAAAAGTTATACAAGACCATTATCAAAGCCGCCCCAAAGAGCAAAGCATTAATAATTAACGACAAATTGAGAAAACGGAATAAACTATTTTTACTACCTAATCTGGGAGCATAAAAAAAACCTCCCTCCCTGTGGGAATAATTAGCCACCTGTACAATCAACTCATTGCGGTATCTTGTCTCCACATCTGCAACTATAGTCTTTATGGACGGCTCATAACCTAGATTCTTAGGTTCTGGATTTCCTGAAGATCCTATCATTTCTCCATTCCACCATACGCGCATTGCGCAATTAACCGGGGGAAAATACAATCTCAAAACTTTACCTGGACTATTTGTCAAAATAATAAGACGGTAAGTAGCATAACCAGTATCAGAAACCCTTTTTCCATTTATAGAAATCTTACTCCAATAATTTGGTACTTCTGCATAAGCATCTGCTACATATATCTGTGGATAAAAATCCTCTGGACTGAGCAGCTTATTCCAATAAAATTCCCACTCACCATCTAACGAAATTGGCGGGAAAGTGTCTAAATCTGCAAAACGCAGATCTAAAACGCCTTTTTGTGCAACATGAAGCTGGTTATCTGCATTTTGACCATACAATCCAAATGAAAAAAACAATAAAAAAAACGCTATATAAACACGGACTTTCATCAAACTTCCATGTTTTGTATAAAGACAGTTCTCAATGACTTACCTTCGTACTCACCTTTTACA
>JALWNS010000290.1:0-1510 GCA_027083655.1 Bacteroidales bacterium
ATTGAGCCACTGAAGGCAGTGGAGCTGCACAATGAGATTACAGAATTGGAGTTTGCCGAGAAACGGGAGATTATACGCATACTGACAGAGCTTGCCGATGATATACGGCCATATATACCAGAGCTTTTGCAGAATTATGATGTGCTGGCAGAGCTGGATTTTGTGCGGGCAAAAGCAATGCTAGCTATTGAGCTGGAAGCAGAAAAGCCACAGCTAACGGACAGGGCAGTGGTGGATTTGCACGCGGCACGTCATCCTTTGCTTTTTCTCTCGTACAAGAAAGCAGGCCGTGAGGTTGTGCCACTAAACCTGAAGATTGATCAGGAGCAGAGGATTGTTTTAATTTCGGGTCCTAATGCCGGAGGAAAGTCTGTTGCGTTGAAAACCGTGGGTCTGGTGCAATATATGACACAGTGTGGTTTTCTGCCGCCTGTGCGTTTTAGCTCAACGATTGGCGTGTTTGACCAGATTTTTGTGGATATAGGGGATGACCAGTCTATTGAGAATGATTTATCCACCTACACTTCACATTTGCTTAACATAAAAAACATTGTGGACAGGGCCACAGAACGTTCATTGGTCTTGATAGATGAGTTCGGATCAGGAACAGATCCTGCATTTGGTGGAGCATTGGCAGAGGCTGTGCTGGAGACTTTATTAGCCAAGGGTGTAAGGGCAGTAATAACCACTCATTATTCAAATCTCAAGCACTTCGCAGCTTCGCATGATGGCATCGTCAATGCTGCTATGCTCTTTGATAGCAAAAATCTAAAACCATTATATATTCTGGAGACAGGTAGGCCGGGGAGCTCTTTTGCCCTGGAGATAGCCTCGTCTATTGGTTTGCCACAGGAAATTATTAACAAAGCAAAAGACAAGATCGGTAGTGCCCAGGTAGATTTTGACCGTATCTTGCTGGAGATAGAGCGTGAGCGCCAACGCACAACTGAGCAGAGGCGCAAATATGACCGCCTTCTGGCAGAGCTGACTGACAAGGTCAAGGCATACAGGCGTGAATATGAGAAAATCCTCAGGGAAAAGAAGCGTATCATCCGTGAGGCTAATGAAGAAGCAGACCGTATTCTCTCCCAGGCTAATAGCTTGATAGAAAACACAATACGGGAGATAAGGGAGAGGCAGGCTGAAAGGGAGGCCACACGCCGTGTGCGACGTAGCTTTGAACAGCGGCGCCGGGAGCTGAACAAACAGAGGGAGAAACTGGAACAGGAGATTAACAAGAAGCTTGAGGAAAACCTCAAAAAACAAAACAAGCTACCTAAACAAAAAGACAAAGGCACGATAGAGACAGGGGATTATGTTAAGCATGTTTCTACAGGTATCAAGGGACAGGTGCAGGAGATAAAGGACGGACGGGCTCTGGTGTTGATGGGTAACCTCAAAACTTTTGTACCCCTGCGGGATCTGCAGAAGCTTACGGGCGAGGAGGCACGAGAGCTCAAGCGTATGGAGAAAAAAGGAGGCGTTAAGGTGAATATGGACAAGCCAGGGC
>JALWNS010000290.1:1520-3686 GCA_027083655.1 Bacteroidales bacterium
GGCCGTTTATTTCAGCCCTTGATGTGCGCGGAATGCGTGCTGATGAGGCTCTCCAGAAGGTCATGAAGTTCATAGATGCCGCGCTGGTTGCAGGTACTTCGGAGATAAGGATATTACACGGCACAGGTGATGGTATCTTGCGCAAGCATATACGCTCGTACCTCTCCAAACTTGATTATATAGACTGGTATGGAGACGCAGACCCGCGCCTGGGTGGAGCAGGGGTGACGGTAGTCAGGTTTAAGTGAGGTTATTAACACAATGGCAAAAAGCAAGTTTACAAACGCCCTGAAGCCATGTTGTAAAAAAGTTTAAGCCTTAAAATCATAGCAGACTTATGCTACAGTGAAAAGTAAAAAAGTCTAGCTAGCATAGCTATTAACAGTTGAAAATTACAAAGATCTCAAGGGATGAAAGCAATTAGATATAGGCCAGCGCGGGAATTATACAGGCAGATTTTTGGAACCCGTGTGCAGAAAATTTCCATAGATGCAGGCTTTACCTGTCCTAACCGTGACGGCACTCTTGCCACAGGTGGATGTACTTATTGCATAAATAGTTCGTTCACACCATATTATGTAACCAGGCGAAAGACTATCACAGAGCAATTGTCGGAAGGTATTGCTTTTTTCTCACGAAAATACAAATCATGGAAATACATTGCTTATTTCCAGGCATATACCAATACTTACGCGCCATTGTCAGAGTTGAAAAAGAGGTATGAGGAGGCGCTCTCATATCCGGATGTTATAGGCATTGACATATCTACCAGGCCTGATTGTGTTAACGGGGAAATACTTGATTATCTTGCAGATCTGAGCAAGCAGGTATTTGTTATGATAGAGTATGGCGTGGAATCTACGATAGACCGCACATTAGAGAGGGTGAACCGTGCACATGGTTTTGATAGTGCAGTGTGGGCTATCACGGAGACAGCCAGGCGGGGAATTTTGCAGAGTGCCCATCTGATTATTGGTTTGCCAGGCGAAAGCCGCGAACAAATCTTGTCCCATGCAGACCGTATATCGCAGTTGCCTGTAAACATACTAAAGCTACACCAATTGCAGATTTTGCGCGGTACGCGTATGGCACGAGACTTTGAACAACATCCACAGGATTATCATCTTTTTACCGTGGACGAATACGTGGATCTGATGGTGGACTTCTTAGAGCGGCTCAATCCCAGTATCTATGTGGACAGGTTTACAAATGAATCACCCACAGATTTGATCATAGCACCACATTGGGGTGGACTGAAAAACTTTGAAGTAGTACACAAGATAGAGCGCCGTCTGCAGGAGCGTAAAACATGGCAAGGCGCAAAATTCAAGCGCCGTTAGTCAGTGCCGCCGGACACTCCAGAGAGGCGGTCATGCGATGACACCGGAACGGCGCGAGGCAGTCATGCGATGACTCCGGCACGGCGCGAGGCGGCGAAGTTGTGAGTCGCCTAGGTTGATAGTTTCTGGGGTGTTTAGGCTACAACTGGTCAGGCTGGCGTCAACGGCCGGACCGCAGGGAGCGGACAGGCGGGTGTTGGGTGCGCCTGTCGGCGCTAGAGGCCTCGCAGTCCCCTGCGAGGTTACGTAGTGGTCATGGCTACGCCATGGTGCGAGGCATTGCCCTGTATAGTTTCCGAAAAATTTATCCAACAACGCACAGAAAACAGGTGAGACTACAAAACCTTTGTGGCCTTTGTGAGTTTCCTTTGTGGCCTTAGTGTTAAAAACTTTGCGTTCCCTTGGTGTGCGCGGCGGTTTATGAAAACCAGATCACGACAACCTCATAGAAAACAGGTGAGACTACTATTACAAAAACCTTGTGCTGTTGTGTTTCTAATCATCTGTCTTTATTACCCTTTGCTTAACCTTCTGGGCGGGGTTGCCCTGGTAAATACCAAACTCTTCTAAGTCCCTGGTAGCAACAGACCCAACGGCTAATACACTATGGCTCTTGCATCTGACACCAGGAGTGACAAAACTTTTAGCTCCTATCCACACACCATCTTCCAGGACAATAGGCCGGACAAAAATCTCAAACCAAGGGCTCGTGTAATCATGGTTGCCTGTAAGCAGCATCGCTCCTTGCGAGAGAACAACATTATTGCCTATCTCTACATCGGCAAGGTTGTCAATCCACACCTCCTCGCCAATCCAAGAATAATTC
>JALWNS010000291.1 GCA_027083655.1 Bacteroidales bacterium
GCCTTTGATGGATCACTATAAATATACTTGTTGATAAGAGAATCATATTTGATAATATTATCTTTATGAAAAAAGGGGACTAGCTCTTTGGTGTTTTGACCAAAGAGGGCTAATCCCCAGAACATAAAGTTTAGTAGTATGAAAGCTATTTTATGTCTTATATTCATACATAGTTTTTCTAAACTTCAAATTTAGCGTTTTTTTGGATTTTTACGCATCATTTCTTGTTGTTTTTGCATTTCTTCCAAACGTTTTTGCCATTTACTCTTTGTCTGTCCTTTATTTTTCTTAACGTTCTCTCTGAGCTGGCTTAGGATTTTTTCTTCATCTATTCTAGATCGGACAATGTATATCTGTGCAATACTCATAAGGTTTGCCAGGAAATAGTAATAACTCAAAGCGGCTGAGTAATTATTAAACCATATAAAAAGTAGGACAGGCATTGTCCACATCATAATCTTCATTGACTGTGCAGCAGGATTGCTTTCGTCTGTTGTAGTGGAGTTTAGTTTTGTCGAAACAATCATAGAAAGAGCCATCAGCAAAGCAAACAAGCTTATATGGTTACCAATTAGGGGTATAGATGTGTGCCATGAAATGAGAGCATCGTATGAAGATAGGTCTTTTACCCATAGAAATGCCTGTTGTCTTAGCTCTATGGATGCTGGGAAGAAACGGAACATAGCAATAAGAATAGGGAACTGGAGAAGAGTTGGCAGGCATCCCCCCAGAGGGCTAACTCCGGCCTTGCGGTATAGCTCCATGGTTGCCTGTTGACGTTTCATCTGGTCCTTCTCTGGTATCTTCTCCAGAACTTTCTTTAACTCTGGCTGCAAAACACGCATCTTGGCAGAAGACATGTAAGTACGATATGTCAGAGGGAAAAGGGCAAGCTTGATAATAATGGTCATTAACAAAATGATAATACCATAATTGGAGATGAAACGTCCCAGAATATTGAACAATGGAATAATGATAAATTTATTTATCCAACGGATAAGACCTTTGCCTAATGGTATCATTTGCTCTAGCATGAGGTCATCTCCTTCTTTGAGCTTAACTTTGTGCAGGATACTATATTTATTTGGCCCGAAATAGTAGGCCAGCTTAACCTGCTGTTGCTCCATAGGCTTGAAAGGAATATCTATCTGGGCCTCCATTATCTTGAGGGCATTAATGGCTGTGTCTTGATTGACTTTCATCATTAACTTTGCCTCATCGAAATAATCATAGGCTATCAGAACAGAAGAGAAGAATTGGTGCTTGAAGCTAACCCAGCGAAGTTTTGTGGGTACATCTTTCTCCACTTCATCTTTACGGGGATTAAGTGAGCTAACATCAGACTGGAAAAACTTATAAAAGATGTTCATTTGTTGTAATTCCCATTTTTCTCCCTGCTCAAGAGGAGGCATATATGTCTTCCAGTAAAGGTCAAGGTAAGTTGTATTTGGAGGAATAATATCCTTCATATTGTGAAAATCTATGAAGAAATCAACAACATAACTGTGTGGCTTAAGTGAGTAAATATAGTCAATCCACTGATCATCAGAGTAATAAAGACGGAAGACGACTTTCTGTTCTTTGCTATTTGCTATTATTAATGTATCTGTTGTTTGAGCATCAAAGTAGAAGTTCTCTGTAGGGATAGGACGGCGGTTGACAGAAAATGTAATGTTAAACCTGTTTTGTGGTCCGTCAAATAGGATAAGCGAATCGCCAAAGTGTGTTTTATAACCTCTTACCTGTACCGAATATACGCGGGCTCCTTTGTTTGTGAGCCTTACAATAAGCTTGTCATTCTGAAGGGTGATAAATTTTTCTTCCCCTTGTGCTTGTTTCCCAAAATTTCCGTACAGCTCAACGAATTTATTTTGGGCAATACTATCAGGTACTGTGTCTGGTTGTTGAGCTATAGGTGTCTGCTGGGTAGGTACCTGACTTGCAGCAGTAGCTTGTTGGGTGATGTGAGCAGTATCAACGGCTAAGCTATCGGTAGTAGCTGAGTACTGTTGCATTTGCTTATTTTGCCAAAACATATAGCCGAAAAGCAAAAGTCCTATCAACAGTAATCCGACAAATTGGTTTCTATCCATGTTTATTTATTTTTTTCGTTTTTGTGTTTTATAGCTGCTTTAATAAAAGCAACAAATAAAGGATGTGGGTTATTAACAGTGCTTTTGTATTCAGGGTGAAATTGGACGCCAATGAACCACGGGTGGTCTTTTATTTCGACAATTTCCACCAGGTCTGAGTCTGGATTTATTCCCACGGGTAACATACCGTTTTTCTTAAATTCTTCTAAATATTTGTTATTGAATTCATAACGGTGCCTGTGACGTTCGTGGACAAGGTCTGTGCCGTATGCTTGATATGCTTTAGAATTTTTCTCTGGCAAATAGCATGAATAAGCTCCCAGGCGCATTGTTCCACCCATTGCAGTTATACTCTTTTGTTCTTCCATAAGGTCAATGACAGGATAAGGTGTTTGTGGATCCATTTCTGTTGAGTGCGCGCCAGAAAAACCCAGAACATTACGAGCAAATTCTATAACAGCCATTTGCATACCCAAACATATACCAAAGAATGGGATTTTCCTCTCACGAGCGTACCTGACTGCTTCTATTTTTCCTTCTATACCTCTGTGTCCAAAACCTGGGGCAACGAGTATGCCATCGTAACCATTGAGTAATTCTTCTACATTATCTTTTGTTATTTTTTCGGAATGAATCCAGTCCACTTGGGCTTTAGCGTCATTTGCTGCACCAGCGTGTATAAAGGCTTCATTTATAGACTTGTAGGCATCTTGCAATTCAACATATTTACCCACGGCTGCTATACGTACTGTGTGCTTAAAGTTATAAAGTTTGTCTAGAAATTGCCTCCATTTTTTCATGTCTGGCTTGTTTCCAGTAGGCAGGTCTAGTTTTTTCAGTGAGATTTCGTCCAGCCTTTCCTCAAGCATTTTAAGCGGTACTCGGTAAATAGTATCGACATCCACTGCCTCAATAACAGACTCTGGTTCTGTATTGCAGAATAAAGATACTTTTTGTCTAATTTCTTCGGTAATGGGTTTTTCGGTACGTAGTACCAGGATATCAGGCTGTACACCGTTCTCCAATAGCATCTTAACAGAATGCTGTGTGGGTTTTGTTTTTAGCTCTTTAGCAGCACGCAAGTATGGGACAAGTGTAAGATGTATAACAATAGAATTATTTTTGCCTAGCTCCCATTTTAGTTGTCGCACTGCTTCTATAAAAGGCAGTGACTCTATATCTCCAACCGTGCCTCCTATTTCTGTAATAACAATATCCAGGTCAAATTTTTTTGCTAAAAGCTTAATACGGCTTTTTATTTCATTAGTTATGTGTGGTATTATTTGAACTGTCTTACCCAGGTAATCACCGCGTCGTTCTTTGTTAATAACTGTCTGGTATATTTGACCGGTTGTGACATTATTAATCCTCGAAGTATGAATATTGAGGAAACGTTCGTAATGACCCAGGTCAAGGTCTGTTTCAGCACCGTCCTCAGTGACATAGCATTCCCCATGTTCGTATGGGTTTAGTGTGCCAGGGTCGATATTTAGATATGGGTCGATTTTGAGGATTGATACTTTGTATCCTCTTTCTTGCAAAAGCTTACTCAAAGAAGCAGAGATAATGCCTTTGACGCGAGAAGAGGTGA
>JALWNS010000292.1 GCA_027083655.1 Bacteroidales bacterium
TTCATACTAAACAGTTTTTAATTTGTTAATCTAAAATAAAACTTTTTAATCAAATTTTAAACTATTCATAATTTTTTGTTATCTTTAGTCTTAAATAAAAAAAAAAGCCTGCCATGAAAACAGTAAGTTATGTACTTGCTCTGATTTTGATGCCGTTTATGTTGACAGCACAAGTATCTATTGCTGGCATAGAAAAACTTATTCCTAATTTACAATATGACAATGACTTTATGACTTATCTTGAAGTAAACATGAAAGATGGCTTTAATACTGTAAAAAAGGCTGTAGGCATGATGAAGTTCGTCCATGGACAAAAAGTATATGCCATTGAAAAAATACGCTATACACCTAAAAAGCAAATAGCAGAGAAAATAACATTTTTTTATCACGAAGACACACCAATAGCTATCAGTATAGAAAAAAATGGCGAGGTCTCGGTCTATTATCTGGACAATGGGAAAGTAGTGGCTAGTAAAAAGTTCGAAGCAAGTAAATACAAACCATTTGGTGGTACAGATGATTTAATTCTAAGCACTATCCCTGCCGACCAGAGGACACGGACACCTAAAAAGAAATACCTTGAGGAGGCTGTAGCCTTACTTTCTAACCTAAAAGAGGCTAGCCAGAGTATTTTGAACTACAAGTTTTAAATTTTAGCAAAAACACAAATTATTTTAATTTTGAGAACAAAACTATAGATAGAACAAGTATGCCATTGCCATTACAAGCCATTTCTCCAATAGACGGGAGATATTGGAGCAAAGTAGAAGATTTGTCTGATTTTTTCTCAGAATATGCGCTTATCCGCTTTCGGGTTATAATCGAAATAGAATATTTTATTGCTTTATGCCAGATACCATTACCCCAACTAAATAAAATTACAAAAACGGACATAAAAAAAATAAGGACAATATATAAGCAATTCTCCATAGATGAAGCACAGAAAATCAAAGACATAGAAAACAATACCAACCATGATGTCAAGGCAGTAGAGTATTATATAAAAGAAAAATTTGAACAATTGGGATATGGACAGTATAAAGAATTTGTGCATTTTGGCCTTACATCGCAGGATGTTAATAACACTGCAGTGCCTTATGCCTTGTACAAGTTTATGCACATGATTTATTATCCTTTAATAGAGGAATTGATACGAAAGCTATATGATCTTGCTTCTGGTTGGGCAGATATAACTATGCTTTCCCACACGCATGGACAACCTGCTTCGCCCACAAAGCTCGGAAAAGAAATTGAGGTTTTTATTGAACGGCTGCAAAAACAACTTGGTCTGTTGCGGCTTGTTCCATTTAGTGCAAAATTCGGTGGTGCAGTAGGAAATTTCAACGCCCACAAAGCGGCTTATCCAGACATAGACTGGGAGCAATTTGCTAATTCTTTTGTTAATCATGTACTTAGTCTAGAACGTAGTCAGACAACCACACAGATAGAGCATTATGACAATCTTGCAGCCCTGATGGATAATATCAGGAGAATTAACGTCATTCTCAAAGACCTTGCACAAGATATGTGGCTATATATTTCCATGGAATATCTTAAACAAAAAGTAACAAAAGGTGAAGTAGGATCTTCGACTATGCCCCACAAAGTTAACCCCATTGATTTTGAAAATGCAGAGGGCAATCTGGGTCTAGCCAATGCACTGTTTGATTTTATGTCTAATAAACTGCCTGTATCACGTCTTCAAAGAGATCTAACAGATTCAACAGTGCTCCGAAATCTAGGTGTTCCTTTTGCTCATACTATTATTGCCATTAAATCACTCCTCAAAGGTCTTAGTAAAATAGAAGCTAACAAAAATAAAATCGAACAAGACCTGGAAGAAAACTGGGCCGTTGTTGCCGAGGCTATACAGACAATCCTCCGCCGGGAAGGTTATCCCGAGCCTTATGAGAAACTCAAAGAACTAACTCGAACTGGTGAAAAAATCACAGCCCAGACAATACATAAATTTATAAAATCATTAGATATCAAAGAGGAAGTAAAACAAGAATTACTCAAAATTACACCATTCAATTACACAGGTATATACTAATGGAGAAGAAGAGTTTTCTGGACAAAATTACACATATCATCTGGGACTGGAATGGAACAATAATAGACGACGTTGCTTTGTGTGTTGACATCATGAACCATCTACTCAAAGATCATAATTTGCCTGCTATAGGTCTAAAAACTTACCGTAATATTTTCAAATTCCCCGTAAAAGAATATTATAGCAAGGTAGGCTTTGATTTTAACAAAGTAAGCTTCGACGAGATTGGCCAACGTTTCATTGAAATGTACAATCAGAGAATAGAAGAAATAAAGCTCCAACCAGGTGTTATAGACCTATTATCCAGGTTGGAAGAAGAAGGCAAAACACAAATACTCATATCTGCACGGCGTGCCGATAGCCTCAAATTAGACGTAGAGCGGTTTGGACTGACTGATTACTTTACCCAAATAATTGGACTGGACGATGACCTGGCCAGGGGCAAAGACCACCTGGTAGAACAGTTTTTCAAACAAAACGGTATTAATCCACAAAATGTATTGTTCATAGGTGATACAGAACATGACCTGGACATTGCAAAATCCCTGGGTGCCCACTTTTTTATGGTTAGTAATGGTCATAATAGTGCTTGGCGCCTGATGGCGCGAACACCTTTTGTCTATGCGAATCTTGAGACACTCGCAGACTTTTTATTTAATGCTTAAACCTAAAAAATCGGATACTATGAAAAAAGTGATTATATGGATCTTAGCGTTTATCCTGACATTCTTGTTCGCTTATTATCAAAGGCGTACAGGGCCAACTTATCCAGTTAGCGAAGAATTTACTTACAATGGCCAGACTATAAAGTTTCAATTTCCCCGTAGCCATAGTACAAGCAGTGATGCCGTGATAAAAATCGTTGTTCCTGATTCTGCTGTATACGGTTTCATTTACCAGAGGATTTATCCTTTGAATACTGGCTTTACAGCCTTACACATGCGCCGTTTTGGAGACACGTTGGTCGGAATTGTCACAAAGCTGCCTCCAGCAGGAAAAATGGAATATTATATCAAGCTATACAATGGCAAAGAGGTCATCTATAGCAACCAAGAAGAACCTATCATTATCCGCTTCAAAGGGGATGTTCCTACTGGTATTCTTATACCCCATGTGCTAGCTATGTTTCTTGCCCTGTTCCTGGGTGTGACCGCAGGTTTACTGGCCCTTTTTGATGAGATGAGTTATAGGAAGGTACAAATCTGGGGCTTTGTTTTCCTCGTAATTGGCGGTTTTATTCTAGGCCCAACTGTGCAACACTATGCCTTTGGACATTGGTGGACAGGTATTCCAAACGGTTGGGACCTGACAGACAACAAAACACTTATAATGTTTCTAGGATGGCTTGTTGCAATTATAGCCAACCGTAAACAGGCACGGAGGTGGTGGACCGTAGCGGCAGCAATACTGATGATTGCCGTTTATTTAATACCTCATAGCCTTCACGGATCTACACTCGACCCCCAAACAGGCAAAGTAATCAGCGGCCTGGTAATGCCATGGTTAATATTCTAATATTAAGACAGGGCTTCCGACAAGGCGGACGCCCTGTCTCTTATGCCTGTCAAAATTTTCAAATCTGCTCTTAAACAGGGTTTTGCCCAATTCAATAA
>JALWNS010000293.1:0-1090 GCA_027083655.1 Bacteroidales bacterium
CTTATATCGGAGGAGTGAAGGATATCTTCACACAGAAGCCCCTGTCCCTGGTTAAAGTCCCTGGTGTAGGCGAACAGCTGGCACGTAATATTGTCCGGGGCGAGGCTTTGCAAAGGGCAGAAAAAGAATTGCGTTTTATTCAGGATAATGACATCAGAACAATTTTTTACCTTGATGATGATTATCCTGCACTTATGCGTGAGTTGGACGATGCTCCCCTTATGTTGTTTGTTAAAGGGGAGTTTGATTTTGCCGGCCAGGACCGTTATATAGGAATTGTGGGGACGCGCCGGCCATCGCAATATGGCAAGAACGCCTGCGCTATGCTCATCCAGGATCTTGCCTCACAAAAGTTTAATCCTGTGATAATTAGTGGTCTGGCTTATGGAATCGATGCGCAGGCCCATCAGGCTGCCCTGGACAATGGGCTTAAAACCATTGCAGTGCTCGGCCACGGGTTAGACATGATTTACCCTGCTTCTCATCGCGCCCTGGCCAGAAAGATAATTAAAAGCGGTGGCGCACTCATCACAGAATACCCGAGCAACACACGCGTGGAAAAAAGCATGTTCGTACGGCGAAACAGGGTAATCGCCGCACTGGGCCAGGCTACAGTTATTGTGGAATCATCATTAAACGGTGGTGCCCTCATTACAGCCAGATATGCTGCATCTTACGACCGTGTGGTAGTAGCTTTTCCAGGGCGGGCTACAGATGAGACTTTCTCCGGTTGCAATTGGCTAATCAAGACTGGCAAAGCACACATGATAGAAAATGCAAAAGATTTGACTGACCTCCTTGGATGGCTGCCTCCCCAAGGACAACAAAAAATTGAGTTTGAGCCACCTCCTCTCACATCCGAAGAACAGAAGGTAGTTGACCTGCTTCGGGATGTTGACAAGATGCACGTTGACGAGATAGCCCTTCGTACTGGTATAACTATAGGACAGCTGTTGGTTGTGATGTTTAACCTGGAAATGAAAAAGCTTGTAGATCAATTACCAGGAAATTTTTATGCACTGCGTAAGCTATAACCATGGCTAATTGAAATAAAAATTTTTTTAAAAACTTGCAGGGCAAATATGAATTT
>JALWNS010000293.1:1100-3628 GCA_027083655.1 Bacteroidales bacterium
CGCTGCAAAAAAAGGAATTGGCCTATAGCTCAGCCACGTTAGAGCATCCCGACACAGTCGGGAGGGGCTCAGGTTCAGCAAAATAATTCTTGGAATAAATACTCTAAAAAATATTTGGTCCCATAGCTCAGTTGGTTAGAGCATCCCGACACAGTCGGGAGGGTCGCAGGTTCAGCAAAATAATACTTGGAATAAATACTCTAAAAAATATTTGGTCCCATAGCTCAGCCGCGTTAGAGCATCCCGACGCAGTCGGGAGGGTCGCAGGTTCAGCAAAATAACACTTGAAATAATACTCTAAAAAATATTTGGTCCCATAGCTCAGTTGGTTAGAGCACCTGACTCATAATCAGGGGGTCCCAGGTTCGAGCCCTGGTGGGACCACAAAGCCGAGTTGAAAAAACTCGGCTTTTTTTATTTTTGGCTAACAGTTTCAATAAAAGCATTGCTCCATAGCTCAGCCCCGTTAGAGCATCCCGACGCAGTCGGGAGGGTCCACAAGTTTAAAACAGAAAGACCACAGAGCCAGGTCAATGAGACCCGGCTTTTTTATTTTTGGCTGCCAGGACTGACTATTTCCGTCCCTCCTTAGCTTGCCTGTCTGAAATCAAAAGCCGGACTTTTTTTACCCAAACCCAGACTTTTGGTAATACCAGATAAATACCCAAGCTATGAGACTAATAGTGGTTCATTTACACCTGTCAAATACATTCTTTAGTTTTCCTGAAAACTTGCTAAATTTATATCAAAACTAAAATGGGGCGGCTGTCTATGAACGTACCTGTGGACATTAACAGTTTACCTGATTATTTTCTCTGGCTTGCCCAGCAAGGCTCTATAGTCACTGGCAAAGCTATGTTTAATTATTTTGGCAATAAAGTAGGAGGTAATTTGTGGAAAATCTTTGAGCAGGCAACAGGCTTGAGTGCCGGGGAGATAAAGAACCAATCGGATTTTTGGGAGAAGATGCTGGAGCTGTGGAGGGAGGAGCGCCTCAAGGACAAGTCGCATGAGCAGGTAGTGACGCTACGTTATTTTGGTTTTGTCAGTGAGCTGGACCATAAGATTGTTTTCGCAGCCAAGCGTTCCAGACGCTATTTTGAGAATTTTTACTACACTGCGCACATTGACGACGAGATAAAGCGCTTCAAGAATTTCCTGTCCAGTCCGGACCCAACCATGTTAATAGAAGGAATGCCTCTGTCGGGCAAGACACGCTTTGTCTTTCATGGGCTCAAATCAGGTAAATTTGATAATTATCTGGTCTTTTTCCCTAAGCCGCCTATTATTCATCACAGGTATGACCTCACGCTCATTGAAGATCTGGTTAAAGACATTGAAGATCTGCAGAAAAGTGATAGCTTGCCCCATGTTGATGCTTATGTTTTCTGGTTTGATGACCTCCATGAGTTCCGTCCAGAGCAAGTCTTTGATTACGAAAAAGTGGCAGGCGTTATTGATGGACTATTGAAGATAAATGACAAGGTCAAGATCATTGCCACTCTCCGTACTGGCGACGAATACGACATGGTCTTTAGCAATGACAGGATTATGGAGATTTTTAGCGACAAGATTTCAATCCCAAAGCTAACAGAGGCCCAGAAGGTTGATTACCATGCACAAGCATGGAGCAAACTAAAGGATAGTGGTATAGAGCTAAACACAGATGAGTTTGACGGCACAGTGGGTTCGCTTTTCTTGGACCTGGCGGCGATGAGGCAGCGCTACGACAAACTAAGTAAAAGCAAAGAAACAATAGACAGGGTAGCCTATCATTTGCTCAATAGCCTGGTTTTGTTGCGTTATTCAGATAATTTTTACACAGAGCCAGAAAAATTTGATTACGGGAAAGTCCGTATCCTGACCGAGAAACTCATGAGGCAAGAGCGTCCCGGGGCCGTGGTTACTAACAGCACATTGGAGGAAGCCCTGAAAAAAGTAAACCTTGGAGAGCGTGGACTGAGCTTTGTGTGGGAGGAGGGTGACTTGGATATACCCCAGTCCATCCTGGCTACAGAAGTGGCTTACATTGAGAGGGTCATAATGCCAAGGTATTTGTTTAACAACGACACGCCCAGGGCAGGAGATGACGAGAGAGCCCGCCGGAGTGTACGCAAAAAAATTAAATCGCTATTTGAGGACGAGCCAGCCCGCATGGCAGAGCTTAACTTTTTTACCAGACCATACAATTATCGCATGGCCAGGGCAAAGGTTTATAAAGAAATCCTCGCCATTGTAGAGAAGCTAAAAGCTGAGGGCATTGACTTAGATTTGTATGGTTACAATATATTGATCAATAAGAGCCCAGATTATGAGACAGCAGAGCGCTGGTATAGAGAGATGATTGATAAAAAGTTGCAACCAGATGAAATTTCGTACTCAACCCTAATCAATAAGAGCCCTGATTATGAGACTGCAGAGCGCTGGTATAGAGAGATGATTGATAAAAAGTTGCAACCAGATGAAATTTCGTACTCAACCCTAATCAATAAGAGCCCTGATTATGAGACTGCAGAGCGCTGGTATAG
>JALWNS010000294.1:0-2960 GCA_027083655.1 Bacteroidales bacterium
AGGTTATACAACTCAACTAATCGCCTGCCAGTAAAATGGGCATCGCGTATAGCCAGTGGATCATATTCCAATCCTCCCATTTCGGTAAAAGTATACCCTAGTGCACCACTGCCACCGAGTATCATCTGATGACGAAGCATAAAAGCATGTAACGTGTTGATCGTGCTCTCAATATAACGGCGACCCGTTATGACATAGCCGCCTATCTTGTTGCGCAGAGCACCTTTCATCCACCACGTACGCTCCATTAGCATCTTTATCAAATAGCTGACATCGGCAAACTCAGAAGGTGAGCCAAAAATTATCACCTCTGCCCATATAAAATCCCGGTAAACCTGCTGCATGTCATCCTCCACAGGGCAATACCCCAGAGTCTTACAATCACGGGTAGCACAACAACCAGTGAAATTCAAATCTGCCAAATAAAGACGTTTTATCTCTGCATCAGAGGGAAATTCTTCCAGAGCAGCATCAAGCATCTTTGCAGTATTACCCTCTTTACGCGGACTTCCATAAATTGCTAAAACTCGCATTTCCGTTAATTATAGTTTATCGCAAATAAACGATAAAAGAATTAAATAACAAAATATCATTTCTTTACCAATCAAAACACAATTGACATAAAGTTGTTATTATAAGCACTTTTCAAGAATTTTAGTTTAACAATGTTTAAAACATCATCTAAAGTTGCTATAAAAAAGTATAAATAAAAAAGAGCCCGCCATACATAACTGCGAGCTCTAGTACTGCTAATTTTTTGAGTGGAGGATAAATCTTAACAGGAAACTTCTGCTAACCTGCTCAATCCCTCGTACTCTTTATCTTATCTGCGTTCATGGTACGGCGGCTAAATTTACGGTATAGATATTCGATTAACAAAGCTACTAGGAAAGTCAGAATACTTGCGTAAAAAGCACTCTTGCCTGTGTTCCATTGATACCTAAGCAAAGCTACGAAAACTGCTAAAAGTATGGCAAGATTTATATAAAGTAGAACAGTGTTTCCTCCATATTGCTTTCGTAACTTCAGATGAGAGACTAACACAAAAATGTATATCACAGTGAACACTGTACTGGTTATTGAAGCAATTGCCCCCAGATTGAAAAACAAGGCAAAAAACAGACTCAGCCCTGCTGTAAAATACAGCCCTTCTGTTGATTTAAACCACACTTTACGCTCGAATACTTCAGGAAGCTCACCATCCTTAGCCAATGAATAAGCTATGTTAGCACCACCATATAGCGTTGCATTCAGTGCAGATGATATAGAGAACAAAGCACCAATAGTCACCAGAGCAAAACCAAAATTACCAAGAAAAGGACGTGCGGCAACTGCCAGTGCATTTTCCTGCGCTTTTATGATTTCAGGTATTGGTAAGTTTCCAATTGTTACCAATGCTATTGACACGTAAATAAACATAACTATTATGATACTCAGGTAAATACCAAGTGGAACATTGCGTTCTGGATTTTTTATATTCTCTGAAGCATTGGTAATCAGGCCAAACCCCATATAAGACAAAAAGAAAATAATAGAAGCATTAAGCAATCCATTCATGTGTTGGTCATCAAAACTTGGCTTTGTTTGAGCCCAGTTTATTGTCAAAAAACCACCTAGTATGAATACAAGCAGGATGCTAAGTTTAATCAAAACAATATAAAACTCTGCCTTTCCCACTGCTTTACTACCAAAAAAATTAAGCACTGTAAAGAAAGCTATCACCAATACTTCGACAATGCCCATAGACAGAGGTGTGGTTTCTACATTAATAGCAGGCAATAGATAACCTGCAAATCCTTTGGCAAACAAGGCAATAGATATGACATAGGTAAACCACATCAACACACTCAGGGCCCCTGTTATAAGGCTATCACCCAAGCCTTTAAGAATAAAAGCTATAGGACCGGCGTTTGAAATAATCTGTTTCCCAAGAATTGCATAAGAATAAGCTACTACAAAAGCATACACACCTGATAAAAGAAAGGCTAGTGGCAGATCTGTTCCTGCTATCTTCACACCCAGACCGAAAATAGAGAAAATACTAGCACCGATCATTGTTCCTACTGCCATGGAAATGACTTCTACTAGAGTCAATTTTTTACTTCCTTTCATTTTTTTTGGTTTAATAATTTAACCTTTATACAAAAATACCTCTTTTCAGTCTAATTACTAAGTTTTTGCAAACCAAAGTTTGACACCACAAAAAAGGACAGGACGCCCTGCGGGCGTCCTGTCAAAAAATTATGTTCATTCCAATTCCATGTAGATTAATAATTCTCACAAAATAGTTCAAAGTATGCCTGTGGATGCTTACACACTGGGCAAACCTGTGGAGCTTCTTCTGCTTCGTGCAAATAACCACACACACGACACTTCCATATAACCTTACCATTACGCTTAAACACCATACCTTTGTCCAGATTCTCATAAAGCTTACGGTAACGTTCTTCGTGGTCTTTTTCTACTTTAGCTATAAGGCGGAATGCAGTAGCTATCTCCTTAAATCCCTCCTTTTCTGCTACTTCTGCAAAGTGGGGATATAATTCTGTCCATTCTTCATGCTCTCCCTCTGCTGCTGCTTTCAGATTCTCCAATGTCGTACCTATCTTACCTGCCGGGTAAGTAGCAGTTATTTCCACCATCTCACCCTCGAGGAAACGGAAAAAAGTCTTTGCGTGTGTTTGTTCGTTTAGCGCAGTCTCCTCAAAGATTGCTGCTATCTGCTCCAGGCCTTCTTTGCGGGCCTGTTTGGCAAAAAACTTATAACGCATAGTTGCCTGGCTCTCACCAGCAAAGGCTTTGAGTAAGTTTTTCTCTGTTTCTGTTCCTTTAATTGATTTACCCATAAGAATAAGATTTTGGTTTAAACTAATCGCATAACAATTTAAAAAAATTATCTGCTTTTTTTAAATTTTTTCGATAAAATTATAAGTACAATGATAAAAATCAATGCAATTATT
>JALWNS010000294.1:2970-3620 GCA_027083655.1 Bacteroidales bacterium
CGTCCAATAAAATGGTGTCCTAAAACTCACTCGTATAGTGTGCGTTCCTGGGTTTATAACAACACCTGTCATACCAATGTCCACTCTCATAGTCTTTAACTCTTTGTCTCCATCGTAAATATGCCATCCTTGATCAAAAGGAATTGTAAACACCAAAATCCCAGGTTCATTATTCACAACCTCTAGTAAAATATCATTTTGATCAAAAGAGACGGTTTTTATACTCGTAGCCGTTAGACTGTCTATTAATGACTTATATCTAACAAAATTAAATTCCTGCTCCTCTAATAAAAATGTTGTGTCGAAATGGGAAAACCGGGATAACATGTCTTGGTCTCCATCACCTATTATAGCTGCACTAAGCAATGCCTGCTGCCGTTTAAAATTGGATAGCTTATAAAAATCCTCCTCACACATTACCTGCTTCTTGGTAAAAGCAAGAGGTAAAGCATACGCGTTGCGAAGAATCATTACATCCCCAGCCACTCCCAGTGAGTCAAAGCCAAGCATACGCAATGGAGTGTTAAAATCCCTGGTCAAAAAATACTTAACACCTGCATAACTCATCATAAGAGGCAGGCCGCGCACGCCATGTGCCCAGCGTGTCTGCGATTCAACTCCCTTCTTTGCAGTGCCAATAGCCTCAAGGA
>JALWNS010000295.1 GCA_027083655.1 Bacteroidales bacterium
ATTAACATTACAAAGCCACTAAATATCCAGTACCATTGAGGACCTACAATTTCCAGAAGTACAATAGCATTGTAAATAGGAACTATTGCAGCCCAACCAGGCTTTCCGGCTTTCTCAAAAAGTATCCATAATGAAACAATGTAAATGATGGCCAGTACTAAAACAATAATAAGATAAAGGCCTGCAAAGCCTAATGCCATCGCACTACCATAACCATAATCATCCATATAATATCCATTTTTAATTTATCATAATTTAAAAAATTTAATTAAGTAAATCAATAAATAACACTTATGCTTCCACGAAACTTGTATTTCCTTCCATGAGATTCGTATTTTAACAAATAAAAATATGTGTCAACTGGTACTAGTTTTCCATCTTTCCCACGGCCATCCCAACCAATCGCCGGATTTATAGAATGAAACATTACTCTACCGTAACGATCAAAAACCGTAATCTCATAACTGTCAATAAAATCAAGATTTATACGGAAGACCCGGTCTTGTTCCTCCGCACTCAATGGATTTATGGCATTAGGCACAAAAAGGAGCGGCGGAGGTGTTATCTCAAGAATATTAGACTTAACATCTAATGTCTGGTTAACTAACGTATCATTGTACTCTGAGGCCATAATGTAATAATAAAGGGTTGAGGGCAGAGTCTCTGTACTTATTAGAGAATTAAGCAGGTGTGAATAAATTGTGTCATTATTAGCCGTTAACATTAAATAATTCTGCCCATCAGTGGAAAAATAAATATCATACGTGCCCACAACCCCGGCACAGTAATCATATTTATTCCAATTCAAATTTACCTGGGCGCGCTGTCCATCCTGAATATACTGTCCAGATAGCACAATATTATGTGCAGTATTAGACGAATCAATAAAATCACCACACACAGACTGGGCTTTGAGAATAAAGCTATGATAAGCGGTTGATTTAGCGTTAACCACATAATCACCCTCAAAGTCAGACGAAAAATTGCCTATCAAGTTGCCATCCATCCATAACCCAACGTTTGGCTTATCTGGCGGCAAATCAATGTACAACCTCAGTGATAAAGAGTCTTCTCCCAACGGGTTAACGCCCTGGATGTATAACAAGTTAGGCCTCTCAAACAATCCGGTCTGGGCCCAGGCTATATTCGACTGTATCGTATCGACTGGGCAAGTATTCGACAGCACTGCCTTTACAATAAACCTGTAATAACCTGGCAACAGCGGATTATACACAAATTGTGTGTCTGCCGTCGTGATTAGCCGCCTGGGACCCTGCGGAGTTATCTGGTAAACAATGTACCTGTCTATTTGCTGGTTAGTAGTCCATAGTAGCTTGATTTTAGTAGAACAGGAGTCATATTCTGCCCTGAGGTAAACACTGGATAACATCTGGCTAAAACCGCTATAAATCTGGTTGCCTGCCGTATCACGGTAGGCAACCACTACATATTGTTCGCTACGTTGACCAGGCGAGGCATGTGTGTTATAGGTTGCCGTGGTATCAAGGAAGCTCCTGGCCGTTGGGTCAGGTATAACCGCAACATTATTCAAAGTACCATCCAGCACTCCTGTGCCATTCCATATTATTCGTTTGATAATAAAACCGTCTATGCCCGATGTGTCAGACATTGTCCAATACAAGACTGGCCTGTTATAAACCGTGTCCACAGAAACTGCGCACAAACCAGGCACAGGAACTTGTGCTGATAGTTTTATTATTAGAAAAAGAAGTGATATTGTGATTCTAACTCGCATTTCACTGCCATTTCTTTTTGAAACAAACGTTGCTATTTACAGTTTATTGGATTTTTTAACTAATACATTGCAATTTTCGCGCTATTTTTACATTTAAATTTAATTTTTAATACAAAAAAACTATGCGTACAATTTTAACAGCAATCTTATTATTCATAGCTATCAACACTTTACAAGCACAAACAATAGTCGAACCAAGTCCCATAAAATGGTATGACATTGAGACTGCAATGGAGCTATACAAGCAGAACCCCAAGCCTATTATGATAGATGTTTATACTGACTGGTGTGGATGGTGTAAGTATATGATGAAAACCACTTTTGCTAACAAGAATTTAGCTTCTTACATCAACACTTATTTTTATCCTGTTAGGTTTGACGCCGAGACAAAAGACACTGTTTATTTTCAAGGCAAACAATATGTTAATCATGGCAAAACACATGATCTGGCCCTTTATCTGCTAGACAACAGGCCTGCTTATCCTACTTTAGTTTTCTTTGACCGCCAACTAAAAAAATACCGCATCCCCGGCTACCAGAAAATCAAAGACCTCGAACCTATACTGGTATATTTTCAGGAAAATGTATCAAACAACATCGATCTCAACACATTCCAGCTTGCCTACTGGCTCACAAATCCCCAAATTTATAAAGAAGAACTGGCAAAAGTGCCTGCGGACCAACTGCCAGACACCACAGGCCATGTACAGTGGCTAAGCTTCTCTGAGGCATGGGAGAAAAACAAGCAAAATCCCAAGCTGTTCCTTGTGTTTAGTTATGTTCCATGGTGTTATAGCTGTCCTGCTATGGAAAAACTTGTTTTCTCAAATAGGGGGATTGCAAAATTTGTTAATGAAAATTTCTACCCCATACGTTTCGATGCTGCAAGCACAGACACCATTAATTTTGCAGGCAAACAATACGTTAGCTTAGGTAAAGGCCAACCCAACCAACTGGCCATGCAGCTATTCCCTAATGGTTTTGGCTTTCCTGCTTTGATTTTCCTGGACCAGAACTTCAAAAATATTGGTTCTGTTTATGGTTTTTTTGCTCCTGCTCAGGTTATGCCAATGCTAAAATACTTTAGATCTGGAGCTTACAAAACCCAATCTTTCCAGCAATTTTTAGCCGAAAAATATCAAACCCAAAGCAACACAGGCAGCTAAAGTGTTAAAAATGTGGTAATAGTCTTGAGATATTATGCTTTTTTTAGTAAGTTTTTAACAAACTCAAAAACTTTTGCCATGAAAAGGTTAATCTGGCTTCTCCTCTTCCTTCCATTCATGTTTATTGGCTGTGAGAGCGAGGAACATGAAGAAAAAGAACACACCAAGGCCGAACACACACTCACTCTGGTTGGCCAGACACCGCAGGACCTTAAAACACCCGAATCTGTGCTCTACTGCCCCAAAGGAGACTTTCTCTTTGTATCAAATATCAATGGCAAGCCATTGGACAAAGATGGCAATGGCTTTATTAGCAAGATATCCAAAGACGGAAAAATCCTAAACCTAAAATGGGTAGAAGGCCTGAACGCGCCTAAGGGCATGGGTGTTTATGATGGTAAGCTGTATGTTACAGATATTGACCGCCTGGTTATAATAGACATTGATTCTGCTAAAATTATTGACACAATACACATCGAAGGTGCTAAATTCCTTAATGACATTGCTATAGACAAAGAAGGGAACGTTTATATCAGCGATTCGAATAATAATTTGCTCTACAAATATGATGGGAATAACATAAGCGTCTATGCAACTGGTCTGAAAGGTGCAAATGGCTTATTCTTGTACAACGATAGCTTGTTGTATGTCGGCTGCGGCGACCGGCTAGCCCTGATTAACCTTAATAA
>JALWNS010000296.1 GCA_027083655.1 Bacteroidales bacterium
AGTTTGCATGCTTACAAAAGAAATAATCAAACGGATTGTTTGGTCAGGGGATGCAACGTTCAAACGAAAAAGACCGTCTTTGTCTGTGAGGGTAGCATGTTGTGTGCCATATATCTTAACAGTAGCACCTGCTATAGGTTGGTTTTTGTCACTTAATATCTGGCCTGTGATTTCTTGGGCAATGACATGAAAGTGAATAGTTAATAAAAAAATAATAAAAATGAGATTTTTCATACTTTCTTTAGCTAAAATTCGTATTTTTTAAACAAAAATGTAAAAAATGGACGAATTAGTACGCATCGAAGAAAAAATTTTTGCCTACGTGATAAATACTATAAGTTTTCTAAAAACATTAAAGAAAAGAGGCTTATCCAATGACCAGACTGAGAAGCTTGCTGAGATGGTGGCAATACTTAATAACTTTTATGGTAAAAGCGCTGAGATAAATATCCCTTATCAACGTGTTGAGCTATGGAAGCCGGCTTTGCAGGTTTTTGAGGCTATTCATGGGCTTTTGATGAATATGCATTATCAAGATTATGACCTTGTCAATGAAAAGGCAGACCTCCAGATTGAAACATCCATACTCAGGGATAAATTATCGAGTTTTATACAACAATTTGAAAAACAAATAAAAAACTAAGGCCATGAGACGTACGCTAATTTTGTTTGTATCTGTTTTTCTGGCATTCACTGTTTTTGGACAGCGCAGGGGTGCCTACATGGATTTTAAAGAGCTAGTCCATGATTTTGGTAAGGTGACACAGGATCATCCTGCTACATACCGTTTTGAATTCATAAATACAGGGGATAAACCTGTAATTATTCATGATGTGAAAACATCTTGTGGATGTACTACACCATCATGGACTAAACGGCCAGTGCCTCCGGGGGCTAAAGGTTATATTACAGTAGAATATCAAACACTAAATGCCCCTGGCAAATTTAACAAGACTATTTATGTGTATTCGAACGCTAAGAATAGTCCTGTTAGACTGACAATCAAGGGTGAAGTTCTGGAAAAGAAAAATCCTATTGAGGAGATTTATCCTTTTGACTTCGGTAATGGACTGAGATTGACTAACCGGTTTGTTAATTTTGGGGTTTTGTTCAAGGATCAGAAACGGACAAAAACAATAAAGATTTACAATTCATCCTCTGCAAATTTAACAGTAAAAGTTGCCCAGTCCAAGCTCCCTCCTTATGTAAAAGCACAGGTAGAGCCACAGACTATACCACCCAAGGGCACAGCAGACCTGAAAATAACTTTTGATGCTACCAAGTGTCCAGATTGGGATTTTGTACGGGCACGCGTGTTGTTCATAATCAATGGTAATTTATATTACCGTAATTGGGTAGATGTGAACGCAGTCGTGCGTGAAAAGTTTACAGAAGAGCAAAAGAAAAATCCTCCAATAATTACATTTGATGAGACAGAGTATAATTTCGGTACCATAAAACAGGGTGATGTTATAACACACGAATTCAAGTTTACAAATACAGGAAAAAGCCCTTTGATAATCCGTAAGGTCACAACTTCATGTGGTTGTACTACAACATTTTACACTCGTGAACCAGTACAACCAGGGGAAACAGGTGTACTACGAGTAAAATTTAATTCTGCAGGAAAAATGGGCAAACAACATAAGGTTATTACAGTAATAACCAACAGCCCAGATCCAGCAAGCAACAGGGTCATTTTGCGACTCACGGGTGAGGTCGTACCACGTGGATGATGGGCTTTCTCACAGGCAAGCGTGCTGCAGGCACCTTGCCAGGGAGGATTTTTGGGTTTTGAAGCCTATTGAAATAGTATTGTAGCGCTATGTTTTAGACAGGTTTAATTTCCCTGCGGGCGTGGCTTACGCCACCCCGCAGGGAGTTTAGTTTTAGTCCATTTTTATCACTAATAGCCCTGTTTTAGTTATCCTGCCCATAGGCAATCGTCCGAATGCGCTCAATTCTCTGTAGCAGCGGTGGATGTGAATATTCGAAGAATACATAAAGGGGATGTGGTGTCAGGTTTGACAGGTTTTCCACTGATAATTTCTTCAGCGCTGAGATAAACATACCAGGGTCTGCCGTTGTCGCTGCATATTCATCTGCTTGGTACTCATTCTTGCGGGAGAAAATATTGGTTATTGTGCTCAGGACAAAGTCAATTGGACTAAAGAGTATTCCAAAGGCTGTCAGTGCAATATGGAAATTTGTTTTAGCTACACCCATAGCCTGGGCAATTATATCTGATGTACTAAAGATCTGGAACAGATACAAATATGCGCCTGTAATGATAATTGACAATATAACGCCTTTTAACACGTGCTTGTGCTTGAAGTGGCCAACCTCATGAGCGAGGACAGAAACGATCTCATCCTCTGACAGTTTGTCAATGAGCGTGTCGTAAAGGACGATTTTTTTCTTCTTTCCCCAGCCGGAGAAATAAGCATTGAGCTTAGTAGAACGGCGGGAACTGTCAATTTTGTAAATATCCTTGAGGTCATAGCCAACTTTCTGGGCGTACTCCTCGATCTTTTGCCTCAGCGAACCGTCCTCGAGAGGTGTAAGCTTATTAAACAAAGGCACAATGAGGTCTGTGTAAAAAAGTGAAATAAAGATCTGGAATGCTACAACCACTGCCCATGCCAATAACCAGAAGTAAACCTGTGTGCGGTAATAAATCAACGTGATGATATAGAGAAGCAAGCCGCCGATGATTATTGTCAAGAGCCATTGCTTGATCTTGTCCGTAATAAAGGTTTTGACAGTGGTTTTGTTAAAGCCGAATTTCTCCTCAATTACAAATGTGTCGTATATCTGAAAAGGTAAAGTAAGTATGTCTAGACCAAATGTGAGTATGGCAAAAAACACCAGGCTCGCCCATACAGGATTGGATGTTATGGCAAATGCCCATCTATCTACTATTGCAAAGCCATCAAAGATTAGCATTAAAACAATAATCAGGGTAGTATAGCTCGTCTTTACCAATGAAAAAATTGTGTTTGCCTTCTTGTACTGCTGGTTTTTAGCATATTTGTCCGCATCATATACGTCTTTGAATTCGTCAGGTACCTGTGGCGAGTGATGCTTGAGGTTTAGTATAACCAGAACAGTATCAAATATATACGCCACGAGTATTATAGCTATCATTATCCATTTAACAGTCATAGCGTCCATAGTGCTTATTTTTAGTTTATTTCAATTAATATTCCTTCCAGAGGGTTAACTTTGAGTAGTTTGTCTTTGTATGTGAGTTTCCTGAGGTAATGGTTAAGCATGCGGATTATAAAGTTGTGTGTGATGAACAGGGTTAAACCTGTCTCAATAGTGTTGTCCTTGATGAATTGTGCAATCTCTTTACCGGCTTGTGAAAATTTGTTGTATCCTTCGAGTTTTTCATCTGTGAGTAAGCGCCTGAAAAATTCTTCCTTGCCCAGGTTGTGGTATGTGTCAAGAGCTTTCTGCATATCAGTGACATACACACCTACTTCGGCGATAGTGTTGTCCAGTATTATGGGAATATCTTTGTCTATTGTCTGGACAATAAGTCTTGCTGTATGCACACAACGGTCTGTAGGACTGGTGTATATTGCTTTCAGAGGTAAATGTT
>JALWNS010000297.1:0-3244 GCA_027083655.1 Bacteroidales bacterium
ATTCCATGTCGGTCATAGTTTCTAGAGCATTGCCCGACATCAGGGATGGTCTCAAGCCTGTACAGAGACGTATACTATACGGAATGCGGGAGCTTGGACTCTCTTATAATAAATCTTACCGTAAATCTGCCCGTATTGTGGGTGATGTCCTTGGTAAATACCATCCTCATGGCGATAGCTCTGTATATTATGCTATGGTACGTATGGCCCAGCCTTGGGCTATGCGTTATCCTTTGGTAGATGGACAGGGAAACTTTGGCTCTATTGATGATGATAGCCCTGCTGCTATGCGTTATACAGAAGCCAGGTTGACCAGAATAGCCCAGTATCTGCTAATGGATATTGACAAAGATACTGTTGATTTTCAGCCAAATTTTGACGATAGTTTGCAGGAGCCTGTAGTTCTTCCTACCCGTATTCCTAACTTGCTTGTCAACGGCGCCTCAGGTATAGCAGTGGGTATGGCTACGAATATGCCTCCTCATAACCTATCAGATGCAATAGACGCTATTATCACGTATATCGACAATCCAAATGTAAATATCGAAGACCTCATAACTGTCATTAAGGCACCCGATTTCCCAACTGGAGGTATAATCAATGGCTACAAAGGCGTTCGTGATGCTTACCTTACAGGACGCGGTCGAATAGTTATAAGGGCTAAGCATCATATAGAATACACAAAATCAGGTAAACCACAGATTGTTTTTACACAGATACCGTACCAGGTTAACAAGGCGGCAGAGATAGAAAAAATAGGTGATCTTGTTAACAAAAAGAAAATCGAAGGTATTGTACATGCTAATGACGAATCCGACCGTAGCGGTTTGCGTGTTGTTATTACTCTTCGTGGTGATGCTAACCCTAATGTAGTATTAAATAAAATCTTTAAATATACACAATTCGAAACTTCGTTTAATGTTAACAATATTGCACTGGTCAACGGAAGACCAAAGTTACTTAACCTCAAGGAATTAATACATCACTTCGTTGAATTCAGACACGAAATAGTTGTTCGACGTTCACAATTTGAACTTCGTAAAGCAAAAGAGCGGGCACACATTCTAGAAGGCCTGCTAAAAGCCTTGGACTACATAGATGAGGTGATTAAGCTTATCCGTGCCTCTGCTAACCCGGACGAGGCAAAGAAAGGATTAATGGAACGCTTTGAGCTCAGTGAAGTACAGGCCCAACATATTCTCTCTATGCGCCTACAGCAGCTTACTGCTCTCGAGCGTCAAAACATCCAAAACGAATACGACGAAAAAATAAAATACATTAATTACCTAGAAGAACTACTGGCAGACAAAGGAAAAAGAATGCAAGTTATCAAAGAAGAACTGCTTGAAGTAAAAGAACTATTTGGCGATGAGCGACGGACAGAGATACAATACGACGCTGATGAGTTCAATCCAGAAGACTTTTACGATGACACAGATGTAGTTATTACAATTTCAAAACTCGGCTACATCAAACGTACACCTGTCTCAGAATACCGCGCACAGAATAGAGGAGGGAAGGGCACTAAAGGCGCACAAACAAGGGATCAAGACTTTATTGCCTATGCTACTGTAGCACACATGCACAGTACAATGATGTTCTTCACTTCAAAAGGAAAAGTTTACTGGCTCAAAGTCTATGAACTCCCAGAAGGTAGCCGCACTTCAAAGGGACGTCATATACAAAACCTTATACAAATTGACGCCGACGACCAAGTGGTCGCATACGAAAATGTGCGTAACCTGGACGATCAGGAGTTTATAAACAACCATTATCTCCTGTTCGCAACACAGAATGGTAATGTTAAAAAAACTTTACTTAAAGAATATTCACGGCCACGTAAAAGCGGTGTCACTGCTATTGTTATAAAAGAAAATGACAAACTTATTAGCGTACAATTAACAAATGGCCTGTCTGATGTTATCATGGCTAGCCATAATGGTAAAGCTATCCGCTTTAATGAGAAAGATGTAAGATCCGTAGGACGTGTATCATCTGGAGTACGTGGTATGATGCTCAATCCCGACGATAAAGTCATTGGTATGATTACTCTAGACAATGGAAACTATGACGTACTCGTTGTCTCCGAGAAAGGATACGGTAAACGTTCTAAAGTCGAGGACTACCGCGTCACAGGGCGGGGTGGTAAAGGCGTTAAAACGATGAATATTAACGAAAAAACAGGAAAACTTGTAAGTATAGAGGCTGTCACAGACGAAGATGATCTGATGATTATAACTAAAAAAGGTATTTCTATAAGAATACATGTGAATACATTGCGCGTCCTTGGACGTGCAGCTCAAGGAGTTAGGTTAATAAACCTGAACAATGGTGACTCTATAGCATCAATAACCAAAATACGCGGAGGAGCTAAAGAAGAGCTTAATGACGATGACAGTCAGGAACAAGATAGTATAAAAGTTGCCGAAGAATAATGAAAGTCAGTTTGTTGGACTTAACTAAAATTATAACTTTACACCAAACTAAAAATTAAAATAAAAATTTTTGACCTATGAAACGGATTGTCTCACTAATTCTTTTGTTTACAACTACATTAACATTTGTATTAGCCCAGAATAACGATGCTTTCGTTGCTTCTTTGCAAAAACAGATAGCAAAGAATGACCAGTTACTCAAAGATCCTAAAAAAGCACAAGACTATCGTGTATGGGCTAAAAGGGGAAAACTAATGCTTGATGCCTATGAGACTAACATTAAATATGTCGGACCAGGTATCGAAGCTAAAGTTATTCCTTTGCTTGGTATAGAAGAAGGCCAGCCTTATTATGGTAAACCAAAAGAGATACAACAAAAAGGTGATAAAGAATATTGGGTATATGATAAAGTTACCTTTGTTGTTAAAGATGGTGTCGTACAAGGTTGGATAATAACAAAACCTGTTGTTGATGATCCACTCCTTAAAGCTTACGAAGCTTACACCAAAGCAATAGAACTTGATCCTAAAGGAAAATTTGCACAGAAATCTAGCACAAAGAAACAAATTGCTAAACTACGTGATTATCTGCGTAATGCAGCAATTGATTTTTACATCAACGGCGATAGTAAAAAAGCACTGGTTTATTTGGAGAAAGCTATGGACTTGTACAACTATCCACGTATGAAAGATGATACTACAAATATGCAAAAAGGATCTCTTGAATATTACGCAGGTGTCTTTGCATACAATGCAGGTATTTATGATAAGGCAGAAAAATATCTCAAGCTTGCTATCGAGAATGAATAT
>JALWNS010000297.1:3254-3604 GCA_027083655.1 Bacteroidales bacterium
CATTCGGGTGGAATCGGCCGAGCAGATGTATAATGCCGTGATGCAAGGGGTACACGACTGCGATGTGTTTATTGCCACGGTGGCGGTCGGGGATTATCGTCACGGGCAGATACACAAGGAAAAGATAAAGAAGCTGCCCAGCTACTTGAAGAAGGTGCTAAGAAATATCCAACAGAAAGCAAGATTATCTTCGCTTTGATCGATTACTACAAACCACACGGTGAATACGAAAAAGCTTTCCAGTATATTGACAAGGCAATTGAACTAAACCCAGACATGGCAATCCTTTACCTTGTTAAGGCTGATGCATACAACCAGATTTTTGATGACCTAAGTAAGCAATATTATAA
>JALWNS010000298.1 GCA_027083655.1 Bacteroidales bacterium
TAGTTAGCCCTTCCTGGTGGAATCTTAATGCGAATCATTCTCATTTGCAATTGGACGCACATGGGTTGGCATGTCATTTGCATAAGTTAGTGACCACTAACATGCATAAAGTATGCCAAAATCATGCCCCCCTGATTGTCATAAAATTTATAAATGCTAGTATTCATGCGGGTTGTGAGGTTAGTGACCACTACACCTTACCCTCAATAATTACCTTATTGGGTAATCGTAGCACATTTTTTCTAAGGTTATCCAGGGCGATAGCGTCGATTTATCAAAGTCTGGCAATGTATTAAAAAATACCACGGATATTTGCTTGAACCTTGTACCACATTGGTCTAAAACTACAGTACACGATCCACACTATATGAGGGTTACAGCCATGTATGAATACAGCGTTGAAGCCTGTCACGCAGTAAGGGCAGCGGAGAATGTCGATAATTGGGGATCTTATGCCGCTGCCATGTACGCCCGCCGTCACGGTGTCTATCGGCTCTTTGTTCGAGCTTTGCAGCTTCGTGCAGTTAGCAGCATGGTCCACGACGACCACAAGCAAACCGACGCCTACTACATTGGGAGGGCTTGGAAATGAACAAGCTAACTTATATCTATAATTCCTTACCCAAGCATGGCGTACTCGAATTAATGTACGCATATCCCGATACTTGGGAACAAAAATATAAACATGCTCCCAAGCAATACGCGGGAACACAGGAAACCGACGTTATAAAAAAGTATCAACATAAAGTAACGTCACCTTTGCAGAATCTCATCAATCAATTCGGAGAGAACTAGCAATGTTTGCATTAGATCCTATATCAGTATTCATCGGTGCATCTGCTGTCTTGTGGGTACTGGATGGCATTACACACCATGATCCGTTCGGTTCCTTGGCGGGGCTGTGTGCCCTTGTGGCATTCGCCTTGGAACTGACCTTGTAACCCAAACATAAAAAGAGGGCAGTACTATGAACAAAACCAAGTCTTGTCTAAATCACTACAAGCGGCACCTGACTGTGTTATTACTCGGTGTAATGTGGTACCTCATTCTGGATTATGCCGACCACGGCATCCAATCCTTCCTTGTAATATGGCTGTCTCATGCCTTTGCCGATGGGGCAGTCAAAGAGATATTTGATCTTGATTGATTAAATAAATGGAACATTCGGCAGGGACGCCATATCAAACCAACTGAAACAACATGAGAGGGACAACACCATGAATCCGCAAGTATTTTATAATTTGAGTGACAAATATCATATTGATTCACCTTGCCCTGTTGTCAGTACCTTGTCAGCGGTTATACCTGATAATACTCCACAAAAGCTAGTAGAAACGGCCTGGACTCGAGCCGTAAACGCGGCGATGCATGTCGATAAAAACTTTCCCAAAAACGGATTGTCAGACATGCAACAGTATAAACTATTGGACCTATTACATATCAAATACAAGAAAGTTTTCCAACTGGATTTTGATAATCCACAAAAGATAATCCCATTCTCAGACATTGAAAAATATACAAAGCATGGGAACTACCTAGTAGCAATAAAGACACACCCATATGCCGCAATGCTCGGCCTTGCCCCTGCAATGGGACACATCTTTAATGTCCGCGATGGAAAGTTTACTGACAGACCCGCTAATAGCGCTTATAAACACGGTGCCGAATATTTTGTAATCACTCAAATTTTGAAGATCGAACAAAACAACATACCCAACACCTTGAAACCCTAAATGACACAGGAGGAACATAATCATGAAATGGCTTAAACGTAAACAGGAAGGCCCCTGGATTTATGATACCTTCCAATATAACCCCAAGGTCGAAACCGTGGACACAATCAAAGCGCAATATTTTGCGGATTTTCCACCGCAAGCATATGATTCAACATTGGCACAGGTTACTGACAGAGAAGTAACCTTGAAACGTTGGTACACAGCGGACTAAAAATTATGAAACAGAAGGAAGCAATTCAAATAATCGGTGCGGACATTAGCACTAGCAATAGCAAAATGCCGGGAGCCAGTTTTGGCCTCTCGGCCACCTGTTGCAATGTCGGCGGAAAACTGCAGAAAGTATGTGGAAGTGTCTGTCATAACTGTTATGCTTTGCGCTTGGAAAAAATGCGCCCAGATGTTCACAATGGATATATGAAACGTACCAGTAAGATACATAAAGCAATGTCAGATCCAATCCACAGGGAAAAATGGATCTCTGCCATGGTTGAAAGAATCAAAAGAAAGACAAAACCTGAAGATCCCCATTTTCGCTGGCATGACAGCGGCGATTTACAAGGGTTTGAACACTTATGCATGATAGTTGAAGTGGCAGAAAAACTACCTAATATACATTTTTGGTTACCAACAAAGGAACAAGGGATAATTCGTAAGTATTTGAAAACTAAAGGGAAGTTTCCTAAAAATTTAACTGTCCGTGTTAGTGGAACCATGATAAATGGAAAACCGCCAAAAATAAATGGATTACCTACTAGCACAGTTTACGATAAACACGGAACCCCAACAGGATTTGATTGTCCTGCGTATAAACAGGGCAACAAATGCATGGATTGTCGAGCCTGTTGGGATAAGACTGTAGCTAATATCAGTTACAAAAAACATTAATTAAACCAACCAAAGAGAGGTGATTATCATGTATGAATATGAAGCTAAAAAATTGTATGATGAATTTCTGGATGAAGTTTACGGCGACGTAAATATCGCAGGGATTTACTATCCAACATCACAAGCGCTGAAAGAAACTGACCCGGTAGCTTACCGCGTAGGTTTTAATGATTGGTTGGACAGTGAAGGAATAGAATTGGATGATTAACAAAAAAGAAATCAGACAAAGACTAGCCCACATGGATGTGGGTAGTTCTGTTTATTGGCCGCACGAATGTCACAAAGAAAGCCGCCCTTCATTGCAGATTACCAGAGAAGAAAAAGGATGGTTCGCGTATTGCCATAGGTGCCATGAGCGGGCATTTATACCCTTAGCAGAATTTTCCCCACTTGTTAAGCAGGGGGAAAAATCTAAGAAAATCAATAACTTACCTGATTGTTCCGTACAGGGAATCAGTAATCGAACCTTGTGGCCTGGCGACATGGTGGCCTTTACTCGCATGTTAACACAACAGGAAATTGACAAGTATGGAATTGAGTACCTGCCTGAGCAAGGCATGTTAAAACTACCAGTAAATGACACCGATGGGTGTATTTACAGGATGAACAATCCTAAGCGTTATTTGTCAAACTTGAAGGAAAAACAAATTATATTCAAAGCTGGAGAATTGGAGAACCCGTCTCTTTGTGTTTTGACTGAAGATATTTTATCCAGTATAGTCATAGCTGAAACTACCCTTGACAGAAATTTACCAGTGTGTGCCTTAGCACAATTAACTGTCGGTGTCAAAAGGGAAACAGTAAAATTTTTGCTTGACAAAAAGCCGGAAATGTGTTTGGTGTGGTTCGACAATGACAACCCGGAAGTGAGAAAGCAACAGAGGAAGGTCGCAAGGAAAGTGCGGGATGAGTTAGGAATACCAGTACAGATTGTACTAGATTACCCGGGAATTGACCCGAAGGAATTAAACAGATTAGATA